>JBOHYD010000361.1:0-12179 GCA_050737635.1 Luteimonas sp.
CCGCACGCCACGCAAGCCCAGGTGCCGCATCAAGCGCTCCACCGTGCAGCGCGCCGCGGGCATGCCCTCACGCCCCAGTTGCTTCCATACCTTGTCTGCACCGTAGACCTGCAGGTTGGCTTGCCAGCCCCGTTCAATCTGCGGCACCAGGGCCTCATCACGCCGGACCCGGGCGCAGCGCCGGTGCGGCTCACGATTGCCGGCGTGGAGAGTGTGACTGTTGCCAACCAAGTACCTTACGTCAAATCATCCTGGAACAGTCCGGTCAATCTCGCCCCGATACAGGAGGAGCCGACTCTCTCGGTAGTGGTCTATTTGGCTGACAATGCGTTCTTCCGCACACTCGGCTTGCGCATAATCGAAGGTCGTGCGTTCGCGGCCGGCGAATATCTCGATTGGGCTGTGCTCAACACGCAGGACAGCCAGGTCAACCTTCCAGGTGTGATCGTCACGCGGGCGGTGGCCGCGCGGCTGTTCCCAGATGAAAGCGCAGTGGGCAAAGTGATTTACGCCTGGGGCGATAAGCCGGTACGTGTGATCGGGATAGTCGAGCGTCTGATGGTGCCTGACGACCAAGACCGTGCCGATGCTTCGCAGTACGCGATCGCGCTACCGATACGAATCTCGTTCGATATAGGCAGCTATCTGATTCGCACCCAGCCCGAGCGGCGTGGCGAAGTACTGGCTGCCGCACTCGTCGCGCTCAAGCGCAATGCCGCTGACCGCGTGCTATTGAGCAAGGCCGTGTACAGTGACCTACGCCGTGACTTTTATTCCGAAGACCGCTCAATGGCCTTGCTACTAAGTATCGCCTGCGCGCTTCTGTTGCTGATTACCATGCTTGGCATGGTCGGGCTTTCCAGCTTCTGGGTCGAACAGCGTACGCGTCAGATCGGCATGCGGCGTGCGTTGGGGGCGACCAGACGGCAGATCTTAGTCTATTTTCAGATCGAGAATCTCGTCCTGGTCAGTGTGGGGATTGTACTCGGCATGGTTCTGGCCTATGGCATCAACCTGTTCCTAATGAGCCGCTACGAACTGCCGCGACTACCGGCGCTGTACCTGCCGGTCGGCGCGGCGGTGTTGTGGCTGCTAGGGCAAGCTTCGGTTCTGTGGCCGGCGACTCGGGCGGCGTCGATTCCGCCGGCGGTGGCGACGCGGCACCGATAAGCTCCGATCCTGGGGTCAATTGAGGGGGGCTCTGATGACCCGCCATGCAGCCGTTGCAAACCCCAGGTGCGCGGTGGTGGCGATCGAACGCGAGGTTTTTCGAGATGCCCTATGCCGCGCGCGACGCGCGCTTGCGGTCGCTTTCGGTGAGGAACTTCTTGCGCAGGCGGATTTCCTTTGGGGTGACCTCGACTAGTTCGTCGTCCTCGATGAAGTCCAGCGCTTGCTCCAGCGTGTACTTGATCGCCGGAGTCAACTTGATCGCGTCGTCCTTGCCCGACGCGCGCATATTGGTCAGCGGCTTGGTCTTGATGGCATTGACGGTGAGGTCGTTGTCCTTCGAATGGATGCCGATCAACTGACCCTCGTACACGTTGTCGCCTTCGGCGGCGAACAGCTTGCCGCGCTCTTCCAGCGGCCCGAGCGAGTAGGCCGGCGTCGCGCCGGCGGCATTCGCGATCATCACGCCGTTTTGGCGTTTGGCGATCGCGCCCTGCTCCTTGGGGCCGTAGTGGTCGAAGATATGGAACAGCAGGCCGGAACCTTGGGTCAAGGTGCGGAACTCGTTCTGGAAGCCGATCAGGCCGCGCGCCGGGATCATGTAGTCCAGCCGCACGCGTCCCTTGCCGTCGGATTCCATGTTCTTCAGCGCACCCTTGCGGACGCCGAGCTTCTCCATCACGCCGCCCTGGTGCGGCTCCTCGATGTCGACGACCAGCTGCTCGACCGGCTCCATCTGCTTGCCATCGACTTCCTTGATGATGACTTCCGGGCGCGACACCGCCAGCTCGAAGCCTTCGCGGCGCATGGTTTCGATCAGCACCGACAGATGCAGCTCGCCGCGGCCGGAAACTAGGAACTTGTCGGGGTCGGAGCCTTCCTCGACCTTCAGCGCGACGTTGTGCAGGGTCTCGCGCTCCAGCCGCTCGCGGATCTGACGGCTGGTGATGAACTTGCCGCCGCTGCGGTCCTTGTTGCCGGAGAACGGCGAGTTGTTGACTTGGAAGGTCATGCTGATCGTCGGCTCGTCAACGGTCAGCGCCGGCAGCGCCTCCGGGAGATCCAGCGCGCACAGCGTGTCGGAGATGGCGAGGTCGGCGACGCCGGAAATCGCGAGGATGTCGCCGGCCTCGGCTTCCTCGACTTCGACGCGCTCCAGGCCCAGGAAACCCAGCACCTGCAGCACCTTGCCCTGGCGCTTCTTGCCGTGACGGTCGATCACGCTGACCGGCATATTGGTGCGGACCTTGCCGCGCTGGATGCGGCCGACGCCGATCAGGCCGACGAAGTTGTTGTAGTCGAGCTGGCTGATGCGCATCTGAAACGGGCCGTCGCGGTCCACGTCCGGCGGCGGCACGTGCTTCATGATCGCCTCGTACAGCGGGGTCATGTCGCCGTCGCGGGCGCTGTCGTCGAGGCTGGCGTAGCCGTGCAGCGCCGAGGCGTAGACGATCGGGAAGTCGAGCTGCTCGTTGGTCGCGCCGAGCTTGTCGAACAGGTCGAACACCTGGTCGATCACCCAGTCCGGACGCGCGCCGGGACGGTCGATCTTGTTGACCACCACGATCGGCTTGAAGCCCCTCGCGAAAGCCTTTTGCGTGACGAAGCGCGTCTGCGGCATCGGTCCGTCCATCGCGTCGACGAGGATCAGCACCGAGTCGACCATCGACAGCACGCGCTCGACTTCGCCGCCGAAGTCGGCGTGGCCGGGGGTGTCGACGATGTTGATGCGATTGCCATTCCAGTTGATGGCGGTGTTCTTGGACAGGATCGTGATACCACGTTCCTTTTCCTGGTCGTTGCTGTCCATCATCCGTTCGGTGGTGACCGTGCGTTCGCTGAACGTGCCCGACTGTTTGAGCAGGCAGTCGACGAGAGTGGTCTTGCCGTGGTCGACGTGGGCGACGATGGCGATGTTGCGCAGGCGTTCAATGGACATGGCGAGTGCGCGCCGGATGCTTTGTGGCAGGGCGCGGAATGGTCAGTGAAGGAAGCCGGCGATTATACCGTGCTGCGGTGCCGCAAAGCCGTCCGCCACGCCGGAGTCGTTGAAAGCCGCGGCTGCCGGCCGCATGTCGCGGTCGACACCCACCCGAAGGACCTTCCAGTATGCCCCTGAACGCCCAGCCCTTGCAGGCAATTTTCGACACCGCGCGCGGCCCGATCACCGTCGAGCTCTACGCCGACAAGGCCCCGCTGACCGTCGCCAACTTCGTCAACCTCGCCAGGCGCGGCTTCTACGACGGGCTCAACTTTCACCGCGTGATTCCCGATTTCATGGTCCAGGGCGGCTGCCCGCAGGGCACCGGCACCGGCGGTCCGGGCTACAAGTTCGAGGACGAGACCGGCAATGGCGTGCGCCACGACCGCGGCGTGCTGTCGATGGCTAACTCCGGCCCGAGCACCAACGGCAGCCAGTTCTTCATCACCCACGTCGCCACGCCGTGGCTCGACGGCAAACACACCGTGTTCGGCAAGGTCAGCAGTGGCCTCGACGTCGTCGATGCGATCAAAGGCAATGATGCGATCACGTCGGTGAAGATCGAAGGCGACGCCGATGCGGTATTGGCCGCGAAGGCCGATCGTGTCGCGGAGTGGAACAAGATCCTGGCGGCCTGATCGGCCCCTGGCGCGGAGGCATCCGAGAGGCGGCCGCGCGAATCCGCCATGCTAGAATGGCGCGCTGCAGCAACCGCGTTGCGGCGCGTTTTTTATTTCCCACTTCCGAGATTTCCGCGATGCCTCAGCTAGCAAAGCGCATGGACCGTGCCAAGCCCAGCGCGATCATGGTGGTGGCTGAGAAGGCCAAGCAACTCAAGGCCGCCGGCCGCGACATCATCAGCTTCTCGATCGGCGTGCCGAATTTTTTGCCTGGCGAGCATGTGTATGCCGCCGCACGCGAGGCGCTGGCGAAGGACTCCGGCCAGTACGGCAGCAACCGCGGCGCCGACGCGCTGCTCGACGCGTTTCTCAAGCACATCGAGACCATCGGCCTGACCGGCTACACGCGCGCCAACTGCGCGACCGGCATCGGCGCCAAGCACGTGCTCTACAACATTTGCGAGGCGCTACTCGACGAAGGCGACGGCTTCGCGTTCGCGACCCCGTACTGGGCCAGCTACCTCGACATCGGCGAGATCGTCAATGCCGATATTCAGCTGCTGCCGTGCCCGGCCGAACAGAACTACAAGCTCACCCCCGCACAGCTCGACTCAGCGCTCGCCAAAAAGCCGAAGCTATTCCTGTTCAACAACCCCTCCAACCCGACCGGCATGGTGTACACGCGCGACGAAGTCGCCGCACTGGCCGACGTGGTCGCCAAATACCCGGACATCTGGATCCTCACCGACGACATCTACAACCGGTTGGCGTTCGACGACATCGGCTACCACAACTTTTTGCACTTCCGTCCCGAACTGCGCGAGCGCACGATCTTCCTCGACTCGCTGTCGAAGACCTATGGCATGCCCGGCTGGCGCGTGGGTTTCATGGTCGGCCCGGAGTCGGTCGCGAAGGCGGTCACCACGCTCAATTCCAACCACATCACCAACATCCCCGAAATCGTCACCGCCGCCGCCGTCGCGGCGTTGACCGGCCCACAAGATCTGCCGATTCAGAAGAACGCCGAGTTCCAGGCCAAGCGCGACCAGGTGATGGCGGCGTTGAACGCGATCCCCGGCGTGGTCTGCCCGAGGCCGCAGGGCGCGTTCTACGCGTTCCCGGACATCAGTACGGCGTTCGGCAAGTCGCACGACGGCAAGGTCATCGCCAACGACATCGACTTCTGCAACGCACTGCTCGAAGCCAAGGGTGTCGCCTGCGTGCCGGGTTGCGCCTTCGGCGAACCGCGCGCATTGCGCATCAGCTACTCCTGCCCGACGCCGCAGCTGGCACCGGGGCTGCAGCGCATCCAGGAGTTTTTTGCCGAGTTGCGATGAGCCTTGCGGGCGGCATCCAGACGCAAGCCGCAACCCAACGATGGCGGCGCTGGACACGATCCCCGGCGTGCGCCGGGATGACGAGCTCAAGGAATCACCTCTCCCGCCTTTTCCGGAGTTTTCATGAAAAACACCCCGATCCGCGTTGCCGTCACTGGCGCTGCCGGCCAAATCGGCTACGCCCTGCTGTTCCGCATCGCCTCCGGTGACATGCTCGGCCGTGACCAGCCGGTGATCCTGCAGCTGCTTGAGCTGCCGATCGACAAGGCCCAGGCCGCGCTGAAGGGCGTGATGATGGAGCTTGAAGACTGCGCGTTGCCGCTGCTGGCTGGCATGGTCGGCACCGACGATCCGCTGGTCGCGTTTAAGGACGCCGACATCGCGCTGCTGGTTGGCGCACGGCCGCGTGGCCCGGGCATGGAACGCAAGGACCTGCTGCTCGAGAACGCCAAGATCTTCACCGCCCAGGGCGCGGCGTTGAACAAGGTCGCCTCGCGCGACGTCAAGGTGCTGGTGGTCGGCAACCCGGCCAATACCAACGCCTACATCGCGATGAAGTCCGCCCCGGACCTGCCGTCGAAGAACTTCACCGCGATGCTGCGCCTCGACCACAACCGCGCGCTGAGCCAACTTGCCAACAAGGCCAAGGTGCCGGTCGGCGGCATCGACAAGCTGGTCGTCTGGGGCAACCATTCGCCGACCATGTATCCGGACTACCGCTTCGCGACCGCCAACGGCGCGTCGCTGAAGGACGCGATCGGCGATGCGGCGTGGAACAGCGACACCTTCATTCCGCAGGTCGGCAAGCGCGGCGCGGCGATCATCGAGGCGCGCGGGCTGTCGTCGGCGGCCTCGGCGGCCAATGCCGCGATCGACCACGTCCGCGACTGGCTGCTCGGCAGCGACGGTAAGTGGGTGACCATGGGCGTGCCGTCCGACGGCAGCTACGACATTCCGCAAGGCGTGATCTACGGCGTGCCGGTGATCACCAGCAACGGCGAATACACGCGCGTCGAAGGCCTCGCTATCGACGACTTCAGCCGCGTGGCGATGGACAAGACGCTCGCCGAGCTCGAAGAAGAGCGCGCCGGCGTCGCGCATTTGCTGGGCTGATTGCCCTGCACGGTTGACGCAGCAAAGCGCCGGGCAATGCCCAGCGCTGTTGTCTGCGGTGTCATCGCCGATCGCAGCAATCACATCGAGCATGCCTTGCGGATGGATCGTGTCGCCGCCGCTTCGCGCATCTTCACTGTCACAGAGTTTTTGTAGGAGCGCCCCGTGGGCGCGATGGGGGTCGGGTTGCCGCGTCGGATAAAATCGCCGTACGCCCGCCGTCGGCGGTGTCGCTCGTCGTCATTCCCAGCAAGCGGGAACCCAGCGTCTTGAAAGATCAACAGACCAAGTCACTGGATTCGCGTCTGCGCGGGGATGGCGGCACAGCAAACGAGCCAGGCCTTCGCGATTGACCCACTCCGCACGGAACCCGATATGACCACCACGACCACCTCCGCTGGTGCCCGCTTCCGCGCCGCGCTCGCCGCCGAATCGCCGCTGCAGGTCATCGGCGCGATCAATGCCAATCACGCGCTGCTCGCCCAGCGCACCGGCTATCGCGCGATCTATCTGTCCGGCGGCGGCGTCGCGGCCGGTTCGCTGGGTATGCCCGATCTCGGCATCAACACGCTTGAGGACGTGCTGGTCGACACCCGCCGCATCACCGATGTCTGCGATCTGCCGTTGCTGGTCGACATCGATACCGGTTTCGGCGCCAGCGCGTTCAACATCGCGCGCACCGTCAAATCGCTGATCAAGGCTGGCGCGGCCGCCTGCCACATCGAGGACCAGATCGGCGCCAAGCGCTGCGGCCATCGACCGGGCAAGGAGATCGTCAGCACCGGCGAAATGGCCGATCGTGTCAAGGCGGCTGCCGATGCCAAGACCGACGCGGATTTCTTTTTGATCGCGCGCACCGACGCGATCCAGGTCGACGGCGTCGACGCCGCGATCGAACGCGCGGTAGCGTGCGTGGAGGCAGGTGCCGACGGCATCTTCGCCGAGGCGGCCTACGACCTCGACACCTACCGGCGCTTCGTCGATGCGGTCAGGGTGCCGGTGCTCGCCAACATCACCGAGTTCGGACAGACGCCGCTGTTCACGCGCGCGGAGCTGGCGTCGGTCGGTGTCGCGATCCAGCTGTTTCCGCTGTCGGCGTTCCGCGCGATGAACAAGGCCGCCGAGAGCGTCTACACCGCGATCCGCCGCGACGGCACCCAGCAGGCGGTGGTCGACACCATGCAGACCCGCGAGGAGTTGTACGCGCGCATCGGTTACCACGATTACGAGCAGCGCCTCGACGCGCTGTTCGCCAAGCGATGAGCGCGCCGGGCGCGGCGACCGGCAGGCCCGAGCGCCACCGGCGTGCGGATGTGCACCAAGCAGGGTGTTGAAAAATACCCTGCTCGCGCGGCCAAGGAGGGTCGCGTCGACGGAGCAGGTGCAGTGCGCGCAAATCCGACAGCCGTGGTGCCCAGGCCGGTAAAATAACCGGATTCACACCTCGCACCGCAGGAGCACGCCATGAGTGAGACCGTATCCACCCTGCCCAAGCCGAAAAAATCCGTCGCGCTATCCGGCACCGCTGCCGGCAACACCGCGCTGTGCACGGTCGGGCGCAGCGGCAACGACCTGCACTACCGCGGCTACAACATCCTCGACATCGCGCGCGCGGCGGAGTTCGAGGAGATCGCCTACCTGCTTGTGCACGGCACGCTGCCGACCGCGGCCGAGCTGCGCGGCTACAAGGCCAAGCTCAAGTCATTGCGCGGCGTGCCCGCTGCGGTGATGGCCGCGCTGGAGCAGCTGCCGGCATCCGCACATCCGATGGACGTGATGCGCACCGGCGTATCGGTGCTCGGCTGCGTGTCGCCGGAAAAGGACGATCACAACCATCCCGGCGCGCGCGACATCGCCGACCGGTTGATGGCGTCGCTCGGATCGATGCTGCTGTACTGGTACCACTACAGCCACAACGGCCGGCGCATCGACATCGAGACCGACGACGATTCGATCGGCGGGCATTTCTTGCACTTGCTGCATGGCGAAAAGCCGCGCGCGTCGTGGGTGAAGGCGATGCACACCTCGCTGATTCTTTATGCCGAGCACGAATTCAACGCATCGACCTTCGCCGCGCGGGTGATCGCCGGAACGGGCAGCGACATGCATTCGTGCATCACCGGCGCGGTCGGCGCGCTCAGAGGCCCGAAGCACGGCGGCGCCAACGAGGTCGCGTTCGAGATCCAGAAGCGCTACGACACGCCCGACGCCGCCGAGGCCGACATCCGCGCGCGCGTCGAGCGCAAGGAAGTGGTGATTGGTTTTGGCCACCCGGTCTACACCACCGGCGACCCACGCAACCAAGTCATCAAGGACGTCGCGCGCGAGCTGTCGGACGAGGCCGGCAGCCGCAAGATGTACGACATCGCCGCGCGCCTGGAGACGACGATGTGGGACATCAAGACGATGTTCCCCAACCTCGACTGGTTCAGCGCGGTCAGCTACCACATGATGGGCGTGCCGACGGCGATGTTCACGCCGCTGTTTGTGATCGCGCGCACCAGTGGCTGGAGCGCGCATGTGATCGAGCAGCGCATCGACGGCAAGATCATCCGCCCCAGCGCCAACTACACCGGCCCGGACAACCTCGCATTCGTGCCGCTCGCGCAGCGCTGAGGTCGCGCTGCGCGTGCTCGTCTGCAGTCAGATCAGGCCTTCGGCCTTCATCGCGGCCTGCACGCCGGCATCGCTGGTCATGCGTGCGTCGAACGCAGCGAGATTGTCCAGGCCGGACAGGTCGACGCCGGTCTTCTTGGCCCATTGCACGGTCACAAACAGATAAGGATCGGCAATCGAGCGTGCGCCGGTCAGATAGTCCTTGCCGGTGAGCTGCGCGTCGGCGCGCCCGAACAGGCCGCGCAGCGTCCGCTTCGACGCGTCCTTGGTCTTGTCGATCATCGCGGCATCTTCGAGATAGGCGGTGCTGCCAAACAGCGGTTTGAAGGCCGGGTGCACATCGGAATTGACAAACGACACCCAGCGATTGACTTCGGCGCGGCCTTTCGCGGAACCGTCGCCGCCGAGTTTCGCGTCGGGATGCTTGTCGGCCAGGTAGTTGAGGATCGCGGCATTCTGGGTCAGCACGAAGCCGTCGTCATCAAGCACCGGCACGGCGCCGGTGGGATTGATTTCGAGGAAGTCGGGGGCCTGGCGGCCGCTGTGGTCGATCACGGCGGCTTCGAACGGCTTGCCGATCCACTGCAGCGCGATGTGATCGGCCGTCGAGCACGCGCCGGGGGAGGTGTAGAGCTTCATCGGGTGACTCCTGCGAGGGAATCGACCATGGTGCGCGCAACGCGATGAAGTCTCAATGGCGACGTGGAACAAACCATCGTGCGGTCGCGGCATCGCTCGCAGGCAACGCCTCGTCCGAAGTTTCAGCCTCGCGGCTGCGGCTTCAACGCCGGCGGCTTCAGCGATTGAACCTTCAAAAAGGTGTGGTCGCCGATCGTCGCCACCTGATAGGCATTGCGCCAACTCGGGCTGGCGATGTCGTGGGCCATGAAGTGGCTCGCGCCCGGCACGATTTCCTTGCGCTCACCGGCGGGCAGGGCCCAGTTGCGTTCGGATTCGAGCGCGACAGTGACCGCCTGCGACCACGCCTCGACATTGCTCAGCCGGGTGCTCACCGGCATCAGCGTCGGGGCGAACTGCTTGCGCGCGGTGACCACCTCGCACATCGAGTCGCCCCACAGCCCGCTGTCCTGCCGGCGCAGCGCAACCTCGGCGACGGCCTGTTGGCCACGGGTCGACTGGTTGCGCGCTTCCAGATAGACCGTGGTGGTCAGGCACAGCGAATCGGCGGCTTGTGGTGGCATGACCGAGGCCAACCACAGAATCCAGGCTAGTTTCATATGACTCCTTGCTGCGTTGCGCCCGGACGCGACCACGGCACCAGGAGTGTTGCCGGGAACGTGCGGGCATGGCGTATTGGGGAGGGCAGCGGCTCTACGGCGCTTTGCCCGGGCTCCGAAAACCGCAGCTGAGCGGTCCGGGCCGGCCCCGCCGAAAACCGCTGGCGGGCGAAGTGGCGCACGGTATCGGCCCCGGAACCAACCCCGGCTGAATACCTAGCAGGAGATGCTTGACAGCAACTGACGGCTTTAGCCGATGGCTGTTTGGTTTGTAGGAGCGCCCTATGAGCGTGATGCTGTTCGGGCCGATCACGCAAAACATCGCGCCCATGGCGCGCTCCTACGCACGAGTTGTTAGCCGATCAGCCGACCGAGGATCCGCGCACCGGCCAGCCACACGCCGATGCCGGTGCCGAGGTTGGTCAGCACGAAGTTCAGCACCACCCGCGACACCCGATTGCGGTACCAGCCGCGCAGAGTCTGGGCATCGTCGCGCAGCGCGAGAAAATCGCCGTAGGCCGGCTTGCGCACGCGCAGTTCGACCAGCGCGCTGAACATCCCCGATGGCAGGCCGGGGCGGAACGGCTTGAGCGGTGCGGCGATCGTGCCGGCAAGCACGCTGAGCGGATGTCCGCCCGCAGCCACACAGCCGATCGCGGCGAAGCCGGCGGTGAACAGCAGCCACTGCGTGAGCAGATCCGCGCCGACCGCGGTGCCGCCGCGCCAGAAGCCCCAGCCGATGCCGCCGAGCACCAGTGCGGTGACCGCGATCGTGAACCACGGGATTTTTTTCTTGCCCGACACCGCATCGAGCTCGGCGCGCAGTGCGGCCGGATCGCGCGCGTCCTCGCGCAGATAGCGGGTGAGCCCCTGCAGATGTCCGGCACCGACCACCGCCAGCACCTTGCGCGCAGCGCCCGGCGTTTCGCGCAGGCGCGCGGCCATGTACTGGTCGCGCTCGTCGATCAGCGCGGCAAACAGTTCGGGGCTTTGCTTCGCGAACTCGCCGAAGCTGGCTTCGAGCATGTCGCCCTGCTTGAGTTTTTCGATCTCGTTCTCGCCGACCTCGTCGTCGGCAAACAGTCCGGCGACCAGGCCCGCGCCGAGCTTGAGGCGACCGAAGAAGCCGAGCTTGGCGGAGATGCGCTTGAAGGTGACGCCGACGTCGCGATCGATCAGATGCACCGGCAGGCCGTTCGCTTTCGCGCCCTGCACGGCGATCTTGAGTTCGGCACCGGGCTCGATGCCGAGCTGTTCGGCGAGCCGGCGTTGGTAGGCGGCCAGCCCGAGGTTGGCCGCGAATAACGCCACCTTGCCCTCGCGGATCACCTTCACCAGATCGAGCTTGGCGAGCGTATCCGGATCGCTGAGCGCCTGCAGCCGCTGCGCGTCGAGCTCGACGGCGACGGCGTCGAAATCGCCGGTGGCGATCGCTGCCTGCACGGCGACGACGCTTTCCTTGGACACATGCGCGGTGCCGAGCAGGGTGTAGGTGACGCCGTCGCGTTCGACGACGGCGTGTGGCTGCGACCGCCAGTCCGGGAGCGGCGAGGGCGGTGTCGGCTGGAGGTCGTCGTTCAAGCGTCGTGGTCCGGTGGAGTGATGTGGAGTGATGGCGCTGTTGCCGAGTGCGTGACGTGCGCAGACGCGGTCGCGCGGGCGTGCAGCAGTGGAGACTTAGCGGTATCGCCGTGGGCAACGGTCGATGACGTCGCGGTGGATGTTCAATCGATGTATCGCTTCAGCAGACCGCCATAGGCATCGATGCGACGGTCGCGCAGGAACGGCCAGATCCGCCGCACGTTCTCGCTGCGGCCGAGGTCGATGTCGCAGACCAGCAGGGTCGGATCGGTGCCGGCCTCGGCGATGAACTCGCCCTGCGGGCCGAGCACGTGACTGTTGCCCCAAAAGCGGATGCCCGATGCGCCCGAATGCTTGTCCGACGCCAGCGGCGAGGGCTCATGGCCGACCCGATTGCACGACAGCACCGGCAGGCCGTTGGCGATGGCGTGGCCGCGGTGGCTGAGCACCCAGGCGTCGCGCTGGCGTGCCTGCTCGTCGGCAGCGTCGTCAGGATCCCAGCCGATCGCGGTCGGGTACAGCA
>JBOHYD010000362.1:0-8132 GCA_050737635.1 Luteimonas sp.
CGGCTGCCGCGCACGCTGCTGGCGGGATTCGACGCCGCCACGGGGGGCACGGCGCAACCATCGCGCACCGCCACGGTAGAGAATGCGCGATGACCGCGTCAGGCGACCGCGACGCCGCCGCGAGCGATGGCCTGCACGCACAGTACCGAGGTCTTCCATCTGATCGCCGATGGCCCGACCACCAAGGAGATCGCCGGCCGGCTCGGCATCAGCGCCAAGACCGCCGAAAACCACGGCATGCGCGTGCTCGACAAGCTCAAGGCACGCAATACTGCCGAACTGGTGCGCTATGCGGCGCGGTGCGGCCTGCTGCCGTGAACGGTCAGCGCGGCGTGTGCGGCCGATGACCCCCCGCGTGATCCTGCTGCACGGCATCTGGAACGCCGGTGCGTGGCTGGCCCCGCTGGCGGCGCGGCTGCGCATGGCCGGTTTTGCGCCGGAGATCGCCGGCTACGCCAGCGTGTTCAGCCGTCCCGAGGCGACACTGCCGCGGCTGATCGCGCGGCTGTCGGCGGGCGGCGAGGCGATGATCGTCGGCCACAGCCTCGGCGGGCTGATCGCCCTCGAAACGCTGCGCCAGGCCCCCGACCTGCCGGTGTCGCGGGTGGTCTGCCTCGGCTCGCCGTTGCGCGGCAGCGCCACCGCGAGCCGGATCGCCGGCCGCACGCTGACCGCGCCGGTGCTGGGCCTGAGCGCGGGGTTGCTGCAGCGCGGGTTCGCGCACTGGGACGGCCGTGCGGCGGTCGGCATGGTCGCGGGCAATGTGCCGCACGGGCTCGGTCGGCTGCTGGCGTCGGTGGATGCCGATTCCGATGGCACCGTGGCGCTGAGCGAGACTCGCCTGTCCGGTCTGGCCGATCACTGCACGGTCGCGTGCAGCCACAGCGGGTTGGTGTTTTCGGCCGCGGCCGCGGCACAGGCGGCGGCATTCCTGCGCGATGGCCGCTTCCGGCACTGAGCCCGGGTCTTGCCCGCGTCGCCGGAGCGCCCGCCGCGAGCGGTTGAACACGATCGGGTAAAATCGCCGATTCGCAACGCGCACGGGGCTGGTCAAGCGTCATGGGGAGAGGTCCATCGATCGAGGGTCGCAAGCACGCCGAGGACGCGCGTCGCGGCAAGATCTTCACCAAGCTGATCCGCGAGATCTCGGTCGCCGCGCGCCGCGCCGGCGGCGACGCCAACAGCAATCCGCGCCTGCGCACCGCGATCGACAAGGCGCTGTCGGCCAATATGACCAAGGACGTGATCGAGCGCGCGGTCAAGAAGGCCAGCGGCGGTCTCGAAGGCGTCGACTACGAGGAGATCCGCTACGAAGGTTATGCGCCCGGCGGCGTCGCGGTGATCGTCGACTGCCTGACCGACAACAAGGTGCGCACCGTCGCCGACGTGCGCCACGCGTTCGGCAAGTTCGGCGGCAACCTCGGCACCGACGGCTCGGTGGCCTTCATGTTCCGCAAGCTCGGCGTGCTGCAGTTCGCGCCCGGTGCCAACGAGGACGCGGTGACCAATGCCGCGATCGAAGCCGGTGCGAAGGACGTGATCAGCTATCCCGACGATGGCGCGATCGACGTGTTGACCGCGGCCGATGATGTCACTACCGTGCGCGACGCGATGGCCGCCGCCGGACTTGCGCCAGGCCACGCCGAAGTCACCTACCGCGCCGACAACGACATCGCCGTCGACGGCGACACCGCGCAGGCGGTGGTCAAGTTGCTGGCGTGGCTCGACGATCTCGACGACGTGCAGAACGTGTACAGCAATGCCGAGTTCGGAGCGCAGACGCATGGGTAGGCCGGGACTCGGGACTCGGGGCTCGGGACTCGGGACTCGGGGCTGGAACGCGTTGTCCGCGAAGGACGCGAAAAGCGCAAAGGAACGCCAAAACGAACCGAAGCTTGCCGCGCGCATACAGATCGCGATGGATGCCGACGCTCGGCGACCGTCGCACCGGCCATCGCCATTGCAGTCCGCTTGCTTGGTATTTCTTTCGCGCCTTTCGCGTCCTTTGCGGACCCGAGCATTCGCGGTTGCGAGTCCCGAGTCCCGAGTCCCGAGTCCCGGTCTCCGGTGACAAGGATCCTCGGCATCGACCCCGGCTCGCAGCACACCGGGGTCGGCCTCATCGACGTCGACGCGGCGGGCAGGACCACGCATGTCTTTCACGCGCCGATCAACCTCTTGGTCGCCGACTCGTTTCCGCTGCGGCTCAAGTGCCTGCTCGACGGCCTGACGGCGATCATCGACACCTACCGGCCCGACGAGGTCGCGATCGAGCAGGTGTTCATGGCGCGCAATCCCGATTCCGCGCTCAAGCTCGGCCACGCGCGCGGCGCGGCGATCTGCGCGGCGGTGTTGCGCGATCTGCCGGTGCACGAATACGCAGCCAAGGAGGTCAAGCTCGCCGTGGTCGGCAAGGGCGGCGCGGACAAGATTCAGGTGCAGCACATGGTCGGGATCATGCTGAATCTCAAGGGCAAGCTGCAGGCCGACGCCGCCGATGCGCTGGCGATCGCGATCACCCACGCCCACGTCCGCGCGAGCGCGCAACGCCTCGGCGTGAGCGCGCGCGAGGCCTGGGGGAGGAAGTGAGGCGGAAGCGAGGAACGAGGAACGAGGAACGAGTGAAGAGGAGTGAGATAACGAGTGCGGGTTGCTGGTGAGCGGCTGGCTTGCCGATAAGGCCGTAGCATGCTGATCGACAAAGGCTGTGGCTCTGACTCGTTCCTCTTCACTCGTTCCTCGTTTTTCGTTCCTCTCCAATCGTTCCTGTTTCCAACGGACCACCATGATCGGCAGACTCAAAGGCACCCTCGTCCACAAGCAGCCGCCCTGGCTGGTGATCGACGTGCACGGCGTCGGTTACGAGTTGGAAACGCCGATGAGCACGTTCTACGACTTGCCGCCGGTCGGGGGCGAGGTGGCGCTGTTCACGCACTACGCGCACAAGGAAGACAGCGTGTCGCTGTACGGCTTTCTGCACGAGGCCGAGCGGCGGCTGTTCCGCGACGTGCAGCGGGTCAACGGCATCGGCGCCAAGATCGCGCTCGCGGTGCTGTCCGGGGTCAGCGTCGATGCTTTCGCGCGGATGCTGCAGGCCGGTGACGTGACCGCGCTGACGCGCATCCCCGGCATCGGCAAAAAGACCGCCGAACGCATGGTCGTGGAACTGCGCGATCGCGCCGTCGACATGGCTGGCGGTGCGTCGCTGCCGTCGCACGGAGGCGCGACCGATCCGCTGTCGGAGGCCACCGTTGCGCTGCAGCAGCTCGGCTACAAGCCGGTCGAGGCCCAGCGCATGGCCAAGCAAGCGCACGCCGACGGCGATTCGCCGGAAATCATCATTCGCAAAGCGCTACAGTCCGCATTGCGCTGACCGCAGTGTCGGCCGCGCTGTCGCCGTTTTCGGGAAATCCATGTTCTCCTCCAGCAATACGGTCCCGCCCGCGCACGCGCACGGCACAAGCAAGCCCGGCACCGCCGGCCTGATCGTCGGCGCGATCGGCGTGGTCTTCGGCGACATCGGCACCAGCCCGTTGTACACGCTGAAGGAGGCGTTTTCGCCGCATTACGGCCTGTCGCCGGACCAGCACACCGTGCTCGGCATCCTGTCGCTGGTGTTCTGGTCGCTGATGATCGTGGTTGCACTGAAGTACGTGATCATCATCATGCGCGCCGACAACGACGGCGAGGGCGGGATCATGGCGCTGACCGCGCTGACCCAGCGCACGCTCGGCAGCCGCACGCGGTCGGTGTACATCGTCGGCCTGCTCGGCATCTTCGGCGCGTCGCTGTTTTTCGGCGACGGCGTGATCACCCCGGCAATCTCGGTGCTGTCGGCGGTCGAAGGCCTGGAGGTCGCTGCGCCGCAGCTCGAGCGCTTTGTGGTGCCGATCACCCTGCTGGTGCTGGTGATCCTGTTCATCGCGCAGCGCTACGGCACCCACAAGGTCGGCCGCGCATTCGGGCCGATCACCGTGGTCTGGTTTTTGGCGCTCGGCGCGATCGGCGTGATCAATATCATCGACGCACCGCAAGTGATTGCCGCGCTCAATCCGTGGTGGGGCGTGCGGTTTTTCATCGAGCACAACTGGCACGCGGTGTTCGTGCTTGGCGCGGTGGTGCTGGCGGTCACCGGCGGCGAGGCGCTGTATGCCGACATGGGCCATTTCGGACCGCTGCCGATCCGCTATGCATGGTCGTTCTTCGTGTTGCCGGCGCTGATGCTCAATTATCTTGGCCAGGGTGCGCTGATCCTCGAGAATCCGGCCGCGGTCAAGAACCCGTTCTACGAATCGGTCGCCGACTGGGCGCTGTACCCGATGATCGCGCTGGCCACCGCGGCCACGGTGATCGCGTCGCAGGCGGTGATCACCGGCGCGTACTCGGTCGCGCGCCAGGCGATGCAGCTCGGCTACATCCCGCGCATGCAGATCAAGCACACCTCGCGGCAGACGATCGGGCAGATCTACATCCCGACCGTCAACTGGATCCTGCTCGGCCTGGTGATCATCGCGGTGATCGGTTTCGGCACCTCGACCGCGCTGGCCACCGCCTACGGCGTGTCGGTGACCGGCACGATGCTGATCACCAGCATTCTGATGATCGTCTATCTGCGCCAGAATTCGCGCGTGCCGTCGTGGCTGTTCTGGCCGCTGGCGGCGATGTTCGTGCTGATCGACGTAGCGTTCTTCTACGCCAACATCATCAAGTTCATGGACGGCGCGTGGTTCCCGCTGCTGTTGGGCGTGATTTTGTTCACGCTGATGCGCACCTGGCGGCGCGGCCGCGAGCTGCTCCACGACGAGGTCCGCAAGGAAGGCATCCAACTCGACAATTTCCTTCCCGGCCTGCTGCTCGCGCCGCCGGTACGCGTGCCGGGCACCGCGATCTTTCTCACCGCCGATCAGGGCGTGGTGCCGCATGCGCTGATGCACAACCTCAAGCACAACAAGGTGCTGCACGAGCGCAACGTGTTTTTGACCGTCAAGACGCTGACCACGCCGTATGCGCCGATCGAGAAGCGGCTGAAGATCGACGCGGTCGGCGAGGATTTCTACAGCGTGCAGATCAGGTTCGGCTTTATGGAAACCCCCGACGTGCCGCTGGCGCTGATGCGCAGCTGCGACGGCGGCGGCGTGTATTTCGATCCGATGGACACCACCTATTTCGCCAGCCGCGAGACCATCGTCGCCAGCGCCCACCGCGGCATGCCGATCTGGCGCGACAAGCTGTTTGCGATCATGCACCGCAACGCCGCGCCGGCGACCGGCTTTTTCCGCATCCCCGGCAACCGCCTCGTCGAACTCGGCGCACAGGTCGAAATCTGACGCATCAGCCTCCTTGCGGACCGGGGATCAGCGGATCAGGTCCGCCTGGAAGGTCGCAGTGTTGGTCAGCAACCCGAAATGCCCGGTGGCGAAATTGTAGGTCGCGGTTTCCCCGGCGATCTGCGAACTGTGGATACCGCCGACAGTACAGATGCCGGTGGAGCAGACCACTTGGTCGGTCCCAGACTTCATCGAATACATCCGCGCGCCGAAGCGCCTGCCAGACAGACTGTCGAGCAGCGGACTGCCCACCGAAAGCCCCCAGTAGCTGCAGGTGCTGGTGAGGAAGTTGAACGGATAACTGCCGCAGCTCCACAGTCCGCGGAACGCCCCCGCGATACCGACGAAGGCATCGACGTAACCGCGCGCGGCGAGGCGGTCGATCGCCCGTGCCGACAGCGTGGCGCCCATCGAATGGCCGATCACGTCGATCATGCCGGTGCACGAAGAATCGAGCGCATCGACGATCGCGTTTTCTACCGGCGTTTCTTCGCTACCGTTGTGGTCGTTGCAGGCGGCGCAGGTCTTGCTGCCCCAGTTCGGGCGGAATATCTGCGCGGCGGTGTAGCCGCGGCGCTGCAGTTCGGCGTAGGTGTTGGCGTAATCCGACGGGTTGCCGATGTTGCCGTGCACCAATACCACGTTGTCGACGCAGGCCGCCTGTACCGCGCCGCCGAAGAAGGCCAACGCCGAGACGGCGACCGCGACCAGCCACTTGTGCTTCAACATCCGCTTGCGTTTCATGCGCTATCTCCATGCCATTGAAGCGGTCATGCTGAAACCCCGAGGTGCGCGGGGCTAGTGGACGTTAGGGCATCGTGCGTCGCAACATCGCTGCCAAGTCGGGGCAAAATGGTGATCGGCACACGGATCGGCGCCTGCCGCCAGGCTTCCTCGATCTGATTGGAGGCGGTAGAAACCGCCAACAGCTCGCCCCGGTCGGCGGACATGTCGGCAGCGGCGTTGCCTGCGGCCGGCACGATTTCAAACTGCTGGCTGTCGTGCGCCGATGCGCTGTCGGTCTTCAGCGTGCCGATAAATCAATCAATACGTTTCGTTGCCGGCGGCATTTTTCGACCCGCCAACTCAGAACTCGGCCGAAAAACCGCGCACATCGATGTCCGTGGCCCTACAGGTCTGCATCTACGGCCGTTGCCTCGCTGCACACTGCAGCGTTGCGCTACCGGCCATGGCAATTGCCGCCGCCTGCCCCGACAGTGCAGCCATCCTTGCAGGAAACGAACGCCATGATTCCGTACTCGCTGCTCGATCTCGCGCCGGTCACCGAGGGCAGCACGCCGCGCGAGGCGTTCGCCAACACGCTCGATCTCGCGCGTCACGCCGAGGCGCTCGGCTACCGCCGCTACTGGCTCGCCGAGCACCACAACATGCCCGGCATCGCCAGCGCGGCGACGGCGGTGCTGATCGGCCATGTCGCCGGCGGCACGTCGACGATCCGTGTCGGCTCCGGCGGCATCATGCTGCCCAATCACGCGCCGCTGCAGGTGGCCGAGCAGTTCGGCACGCTGGCGTCGCTGTATCCCGATCGCATCGATCTCGGCCTCGGCCGCGCACCGGGCACCGACCAGCCGACGGCACGCGCGTTGCGCCGGTATTTCGACGGTGCCGACAGCTTTCCGCAAGACGTCGCCGAACTGCTGCATTATTTCGCGCCCGCGACACCCGGTCAGGCGGTGCGCGCGGTACCGGGTGCCGGCATCGCCGTGCCGGTGTGGCTGCTCGGGTCGAGCCTGTTCGGCGCGCAGCTCGCCGCCGCGATGGGCTTGCCGTTTGCGTTCGCGTCGCACTTTGCACCGGCGGCAATGGACGAGGCGCTGGCGATCTATCGTGGTGATTTCCAACCGTCCGCGCACCTCGCAAGGCCGTATGCGATGCTCGCGCTGAACGTCGTCGCTGCCGACAGCGTGCGCAAGGCGCAACGATTGTTCACCACCCAGCAGCAGAGCTTCGTGCGCCTGCGTCGTGGCCAGCCGGGGCTGATCCCGCCGCCGATCGACGACATCGATGCGTTCTGGACAGCGCACGAAAAAACCATGGTCGCGCAGGCGCTGGCCTGCGCGGTGGTCGGCGATGCCGCCGAGGTGCGTGCCGGCATCGCGGCATTCGTCGAGCGTCATCGTCCCGACGAACTGCTGCTCACCGCCAATATCTTCGACCATGCCGCGCGCAAGGCGTCGTTTGCGATGGCGGCAGAGGCGTGTTCGCAGCGCAAGGCGGCGTAGGCGCAAGCTTGCCGTGCGTGGCGGCGGCCATGGCCGCGATGGCGTTCCCGAGTAAGCCCTGTCGCGGCCAGGGCCGCTGCCGCAAGAGCACGATGCTCGTTTGGCCGAGTGACGCCGCTGCCAACGCTCGCCGTACAGTCCGCACAGCCACAGCCACAGCCACAGCGTCCGCAGGACCGGCATGCGACCATAGCCGCATGACCGAACAGCGCATCATCGCCGCCGTCGCCACCGGCGAGGACGCCGCCGTCGAGGCGTCGATCCGGCCGAAACGGCTCGCCGACTACCTCGGCCAGCGGCCGGTGCGCGAGCAGCTCGGCATCTACATCGAGGCCGCCAAGCACCGCCGCGAGGCGCTCGATCACGTGTTGATCTTCGGACCGCCGGGCCTCGGCAAAACCACGCTCAGCCACGTCATCGCCAACGAGCTCGGCGTCAACCTGCGGATGACCTCCGGCCCGGTGATCGAGAAGGCCGGCGATCTCGCCGCGCTGCTGACCAACTTGCAGCCGTTTGATGTGCTGTTCATCGACGAGATCCACCGTCTGTCGCCGGTCGTGGA
>JBOHYD010000363.1:0-1945 GCA_050737635.1 Luteimonas sp.
ACCCAGTTTTCAGTTACCGGAAACATGGGTCCCGGCGTTCGCCGGGATGACGGCTCTGGGCGTGACCAGGGGCTCCGAAAAGCCTTGTTGCTTATCGATTCCCCATTCCTGATCCCCCATTCCCAGCCCCCAGCCGACTCCCGACGCCGCTCACGCTCGCCACCGCGTCATGTGCATGCAGGCTTTCGAAGTGCGCAACGCTGATCTCGAAGCGTGCGACGCCATCGGCGGCGGCGAGCGCGGCGGCGACACGACGCGCGGCATCTTCGCAGAACATCAGGTTGTCGGCGTTCAAGCGCGCGAAGGCCTGCTCGTCCTCGCGCTTGACCGCGGTCTGCACCGGGGTGCCGAGCGCCTGCTCGACCGCGTCGACCAGGCCTTCGATCGACAACTGCTCAAACGACGGCTGCAGCGTCACCCGCACGTCGGCGCGGCTGCGCTGTGCGTGCGGCGTGGCGGCGAGGCCGCGCTCGGACGCCAGCCAGTCGCGGACGACGCCGATCGACAGCGGATGCGCGGCGGCGAAGTCCTCGACAAAGCGATCGGCATTGAGCTGGCGCGACAGCGCCGTGGACGCCGGACAAGTGCTCGAATACTCAATTGCCACCGCCATCGCCACCGACAGGTGGCCGTCGGCGAGGGTGGCGTCGATTTCGACCGGATACGACTTCCAGCCGCTGTTGTCGCTGGCCAGCGCGCGGCGGCGCAACAGATGCGGATAGCGCAGCACCAGCCGCGCGCGGCTCGACAGGCCCTGCTGCGACGCGATGCAGTCCTGCAGTACCCGGCGCAGGCCGGCAGGCGTGATCGCCTCGGCGGCGAGCGCGTCCTGCACGCGCAGGTACAGCCGCGACATGTGGATGCCGCGGGTGTCCGCTCGGTCGAGACTGACCGAGACGTCGGCAGAGGCCGCAACCTGCATGGTGTCGCCGGTATCGGTACGGATGCGCAGCGGCAGCGCGATACGCTGCATGCCGACCCAGTCCAGCGGGCGCGCGGCGATCGCGAGATCGTCGGCGACGTCGGGCAGCAGCTTGATGAAGGACGCGGTCACGGCGGCGCTCGGTTCGCAGAGGGTGGCCATTGTAATGGCGCGCCTGCGACGGCCTGCGACGGCCTGCGCAACGCAGCGTGTCGCGCAGCCGGGCCGGTTCAGACCGCGCGCGCCGCGCGCCATGACAGCCTCAACGTGCGCCACGGCGCGGCCGTCTCCACCGCCGCGCCCTGCGCGAGCGCGCGCAGCCGTGCGTGCAGGTACGCCGACTGCAGGCGTCGCGGGCGCGGCGCGCGCTTGCCGTGTACGTCCGTGGCCGCGACCAGCGTCTTGGCGACGGCGGCATCGCGCAGGAGCAGCGTGCGTTCGGCGTGCAGGTCGGCGGCGATCGTCGCGGCGGCAGATGCGAACGCAGCAGGCGATCGATCGGGATCGGTGCCGGAATCGAACAGCCGCGCCTCCGCACGCGCCACCGCGGCCGCGAACGGAGCCAGCGCCGACGCTGGGTCCGCTGCCGGCGCGATCACAGGCTCGCGCAGCGACTGCAGGCCGCGCAGGCCGGCAGCCAGGGCGTTCCAGTCGACCGCCTGTCGCTGCAGCGTCCCGGCCAGCGGATGGCGGCGCGCGCCCTTTGCCCAACCGCGCAGCTCCTCATTCCACCAGGCGAGTTTGGCGAGACCAGGCGTCGCGTCCTCGCCGGCCCACGCGGCATCGCTGAACTCCTGCAGCAGCGCAAACCACGCGAACGCGATCTCGCGCTGCGCCGCCGGCACAAACACCGCGCCGATCCGCCACTCCGGCCAGCGCGCGCGCCATTTGTCGGTGAAGACGCCATCGGTGGTCGTGTCGGTCATCGGCGCATTGTAGGAGCGCGGTGACTGCTCAAAGGCCGCTGCCATGGGCGAGGTGTCAATTTCCGTAGGAGCGCCCCATGGGCGCGATGACTATGCC
>JBOHYD010000364.1:0-3503 GCA_050737635.1 Luteimonas sp.
GCGCAGCCAGGTCAAAACCTTGACGATGCCGGGGCGCAGCGCGTGCACGATCAACTGGTCGCAGACGATCTCCGTCTTGCGGACCTCGTTGCTGAGCGCGCCGGCGATATAGTCGCCGAGTTCCTGCAACGCCTCGTTCGCCACGTTCCTGCCCTTCGTGCCGTTGTTATCGTTGAAACCGTGCGGCTACCGGGCGATGGTGCCGGTTCGCCGAATCTTCTTCTGCAGTTGCAGAATGCCGTAGACCAGCGCCTCGGCCGTCGGTGGGCAGCCCGGCACGTAGATGTCGACCGGCACGATGCGGTCGCAACCGCGCACCACGGCATACGAGTAGTGGTAGTAGCCGCCGCCGTTGGCGCAGCTGCCCATCGAGATCACCCACTTGGGGTCGGGCATCTGGTCGTAGACCTTGCGCAGCGCCGGGGCCATTTTGTTGACCAGGGTGCCGGCGACGATCATCACGTCGGACTGGCGCGGGCTGGGCCGGAACACCACGCCGTAGCGATCAAGATCGAGACGCGCGGCACCGGCATGCATCATCTCGACCGCGCAGCACGCGAGCCCGAAGGTCATCGGCCACATCGAGCCGGTGCGCGCCCAGTTCAGCAGCACATCGGAATTGGTGGTGAGAAAGCCGCGCTCGAGCAACGGATTATTGTCCGCCGAAAGCAGGGCCTCCGGGCGCAGGATGTCGTCGAGGCGGCCGTCGGGCAGCGGGTTGCTGGCGAAGTCGGCGACCTTCTGGATGACACTGCTCACTCCCATTCCAGCGCCCCCTTCTTCCACACGTAGATGAACCCGAGCAGCAGCATGCCGGCGAAGATGCCCATCTCGATCAGGCCGAGCGGGCCGAGTTCGCGGAACACCGTCGCCCACGGCACGATGAAGATGATTTCCAGATCGAAAATGATGAACTGGATCGCGATCAGGTAGTAGCGCACATCGAACTTCATGCGCGCATCCTCGAACGCGGCGAATCCGCATTCGTAGGGCGAGAGTTTTTCGAGGGTCGGCCGCTTCGGACCGATGATGTTGCCGACGATCAGCAATGCGACGCCGATGCCGGTGGCAACGAACAGGAACAGCAGGGTCGGCAGGTATTCGGCCAGCACGCAGTGTTCTCTCGGCTTGAAGGCAGTAACGGATGGAGGGGAGTGAGAAAAGAGTGGGCAACGTCAGCCACCCGGCTATTTTCGCGATCCGCCTCGACTTATCGCGGCCTTTGGCGATGCGACGAACGCGTCAGGAGGATCGAAAGAAGCCTGAGCATCACGCCTGCTCTCGCTTCTCGTTCCTTTGCCACGCGCATCCTCGCTTCATGATGGTGCCCAAGGGGGGACTCGAACCCCCACGACCTAAGCCGCTACCACCTCAAGGTAGTGCGTCTACCAATTCCGCCACCTGGGCAAGCTGTTTTGCACCGCGTGCTACTGCGCCGCGCGGCACTGCAATATTGTAAGCGCTATCACTCGCCCTGAGGAGGCGTGCGCGCAGGCGCGGACGCGGGCGGACTCGCCGCCGGAGTCGACGGTGCGGAAGGAATCGCGCCGGCCGGCATCCTCTCCCTCGGCACGGACGTATCGCTTGCAGGCGCCGTCTGCGCCGGAGTCGACGGCACACGGGTGTCGTCGCTGGCCGGCGCGGCGGGCACCTGCGACATCACGCCGAGGTCCTGCTGGGCAGGGCCAGGCGCAGCGTTGCGGGTCGCGCTCCAGGCCATGAACAGGGTGATCGCGAAGAACGCGATCGCCAGCCACTTGGTCGCCTTCGACAGGAAGTTGGACGAGCCGCGCGAGCCGAACACGGTGGCCGACGCGCCGCCGCCGAAGCCGGAACCGGCCTGTGCGCCGGCACCGCGCTGCATCAGGATCAGCGCAATGATCGCAATCGCGACCAGGACAAACACAATATTGAGAATCAGCGGAAGCATGGTCGGACTCGATGTGATGCGATCAGTTGCCAGCGGCCGCGGCCACGATGGCGAGGAAATCGGCGGCGACCAGCGATGCGCCGCCGATCAATCCGCCATCGACGTCCGCCTGCGAGAACAGCGCGCGGGCGTTGTCGGGTTTGCAGCTGCCGCCATACAGCAGCGGCAGTGAGCCGGCAATTGTAGCATCGTGCGCGGCGACCTCGCCACGGATGAAGGCATGCACCGCCTGCGCCTGCGCCGGAGTGGCGGTCAGCCCGGTGCCGATCGCCCAGACCGGCTCGTAGGCCAGTACCGCGCCGTGCAATGCCTGTGCGCCAGCCAGCTGCCACAACGGTGCGAGTTGCTCCTCGATGACGTATTCGGTCTGCCCGGCCTCGCGCTGTTGCAGGGTTTCGCCGACGCACAGGATCGGCACCAGGCCGGCACGCTTGGCGGCGATGAACTTGCGCGCCACCAGCTCGCTGCTCTCGCGGTGGTATTGGCGACGCTCGGAATGACCGACTAGGCCATAGCGCGCACCGACGTCGACCAGCATCGATGCCGACACCTCGCCGGTGTAGGCACCGCTGTCGTTGCTGCTGACGTCCTGCGCGCCGAACGCGATCGCATGGCCCTCGAAATCCTCAATCAAATCGCCGAGATACGGCAGCGGCGGCAGCACGACGGTGTGCACGCCGCTCGATGGCAGGCCGGCGACGACGGCGGCGACCAGCTGCGACGCGAACGCGCGGCTACCGTGCAGCTTCCAGTTGCCCGCAACGAGGGGTGTGCGCATCAGCAGTCGTTCTGGTGTGGTGGTCGGTCGCCAGAATACAGGCCGCTGCGCGATGACGCATCCGTGACCGGCAGTCTCGCTTCGCCCACGCGATCGGCGTGGCACGATCGCGACCATGTCGACAGTCGCCTCCTTCGCACCGATCGCACGCGCCGACGCGCGCGTGCTGGTGCTCGGCTCGATGCCCGGCGTCGCGTCGCTACAGGCGCAGCGCTACTACGCGCATCCACACAACCATTTCTGGTCGTTCATGGGGCAGCTGGTCGGTGCCGGACCATCGCTGCCCTACCCGCAACGGCTCAACCGGCTGATGGATGCGGGCATCGCGCTGTGGGACGTGCTCGCCGAATGCGAGCGCGCCGGCAGCCTGGACAGCGCGATCCGCGCGGTGCGGCGCAACGATCTGGCCGGCTTCTTCGCGACGCATGCCGGCGTGCGCTGGGTGCTGTTCAACGGGACGAAGGCGGAAGTGGAGTTCGCTCGCTTGCGGCTGGACGACGTTGTCGTGCGTGACCTGGAGTTCAGCCGTTTGCCGTCGACGAGCCCGGCGAATGCGAGGCAGTCGGCGGATTTGAAGTTGAGAATGTGGCGGGATCGATTAGAAATGGCTGGAGTTAAACTGACGAGCGGAGATTGACAGCTTGACGGCCCATAAAGCTTAACAACAACCTGATTAGCGTCGAAACTCAGCTGACGATTGTTTTCCCTTCTCCCGCCTGCGGGAGAAGGTGCCCGGAGGGCGGATGAGGGCGCTTTTGACTTCCCGGAGGCAAGATCAAACGCTTCCCCCTCACC
>JBOHYD010000365.1:0-1717 GCA_050737635.1 Luteimonas sp.
CGCGGTGCGCCGGCAGGCGGCGCGACCGTCGCCGCCTGCGCTGGACCGCCGCCGGTGTCCTGCGGCGTGCCATCGCCGATGTACTGCACCTGGATCACGTCCTCGCCCTCGGGCGCGTCGGTCGACACCGCCATCAGCCGCACATACGCCAGATACACGAGGAAGACCGCAAACAACAGATGCAACAACAGCGACACCACGATCCCGACCACGCGCGTTGCGCGGCTGTCGCGGCTTTCCGGATGCCACTGCTGCCGCCACAACGTGGAAAACGACTGCCAGCGGTTCAATGCCAGCACCGCGCGCGGCGGCGCGGCCGGTTCGCGGTCGAGCATGATCGCCAGGATCGCAGCGGCGGTCGCCCCGGTCACCGTGCCCACGCGCTCGCGCATCTGCGCAAACCACGCCGCCCATCCCGACGGAAATTCCCCGGCCGGCTGCTGCGCGCGGCGGCGCAGCGCGTCGATCAGCTCGGCGGACGAATACACGCGCGCCGTTGCCGGGTCAAGCGGCGGTGTCGCGCGCGATGTACGGCGCTTCGCCGGTGTCGTGGTCGGTGGCGTCGCGCACCGCGGTCACCCCCGGCACCTTGGTCAGCAGCGTCTTCTCGATGCCCTGTTTCAGCGTCACGTCGGCCATCCCGCAACCCTGGCAGCCGCCGCCGAAGCGCAGCACCACCACGCCGTCGGCGGTCACTTCCTGCACATCGACATGGCCGCGGTGCTGGGCGAGTTGCGGATTGATCTCGTGCTGCACGGTCCAGCGCACGCGCTCGACCAGCGACGCCGACTCCGCCGGCACCTCGCCCTTGATCTTCGGCGCGCGGATCTGTAGCTGGCCGCCGGTGGCCTGGGCGGTGTAGTCGATCTCGGCACCATCGAGGAACGGCGCGCTGGCGCCGTCCACCCACAGCGTAAAACCGTCGCAGTCGATCGCCCATTCGTCGCCGAGCAGATCTTGCGGCTCGGCAAACTCCAGCCGCACGTCGGCGGTCGGCATGCCCGGCGCGGTCGCGGTGAGCCGCACGCCCATGCCGTCGATCGCCTCGCGCTCGATCAGCTTGCGGAAGTGGGCCTGCGCGGATTCGGAGAGGTTGATCATCGGCGTATTCTACCGACCCGTTATCGGGACGACCCGCCGCCCGCCAGACCTTGCGTCGGGGGGCTATTTGCCGTTCATTCCCGGCGCGCGCCGCGTATACGCACGCCGCGCCCACAGGAGCCAGCCATGTCCGACTTCGCCACCCTCGCCGCCGCGCACTGCCAGCCCCGCAAGGGCGGCGAACACCGGCTCGAGCGCACACGCATCGATGTCCTGCTCACCCACCTGCCTGGCTGGGCCGTCACCGAGAGCGGCGACGCGATCGGCAAGACATTCGCATTTGCCGACTATCACGCCACCATCGCCTTCGTGAACGCGCTCGCATGGATCGCCCACCACGAAGACCACCACCCCGACCTCAGCATCCACTACGGCCGCGCCGTGGTCCGCTACTCCACCCACGACGTCGGCGGCATCAGCGACAACGACATCATCTGTGCGGCCAAAGTGGAGGGATTGCTGCGCTGATCGCTCTATCTCAAATCCAATCCTGATTAGCGTCGAAACTCAGCTGACGATTGTTTTCCCTTCTCCCGCCTGCGGGAGAAGGTGCCCGGAGGGCGGATGAGGGCGCTTTTGACTTCCCGGAGGCAAGATCAAACGCTTCCCCCTCACC
>JBOHYD010000366.1:0-5010 GCA_050737635.1 Luteimonas sp.
TTCCGCGAACGCTTCTGCCTCCACCATCGATGTCCTCCGCCTGCAGCCCATGAGAGTAGGCAAGAGGATGACAGCTCTGCTTATTTGTCAGGTAGTTACGGTAACTTGTTCACCCGATTGCCCTGCCGGCGGTGCCGGCCTTTCGCCGTGCGTCGGCCATCCTCACGCCTGCGAATCAGCTGCCGACGATGCCGCCGTCGCTGCGGGTCACCACCACGGTCGCCGGGCGCGGCTTGATGCCGCGGTCGGGCCAGGTGCTGTTGCCGTCCTCGCCCGGATGCTGGATGTTGAGGAACAGCGTGCGCCGGTCGGGCGTGGTGACCACGCCGGTGATTTCGCAGCCGACCGGTCCAACTAGGAATCGCTTCATCTGACCGGTGGCCGGATTGGCGACTAGCATCATGTTGTTGCCAAACGGCCCGCTAGCGAGCTGACTGCCGCCCATGTCGGTCTGCACCCACAGCAGGCCGCTGCTGTCGAACCACAGGCCGTCGGGGCTGGCGAGGATATTGTCGGCGCTCAGCGCGCTGCCGTTGGGGTCGAGGCTGTCGGCGGCGGTGCCGGCGAGCAGAAAGATGTCCCAAGTGAACCTGCGCTCGTCGAGCCGCGTCTGGCCGTCGAGAAAGCGGATGATGTGGCCGTAGGGGTTGGGGCCGCGCGGGTTGGACTCGTCGACGTTGCCGGCGCTGCGCGCGGCGTTGTTGCTGAGGGTGAAATACACCATGCCGGTGGTCGGATCGACCGCGCCCCATTCGGGTCGGTCCATGCGCGTTGCGCCGACCGCGTCGGCAGCCAGCCGGGTGTTGATCAGCACGTCGGCCTGATCGGTGAAGCTGACGCCCGCCGCGGCCGCGGCGGCACGGAAGGCGGGGTCGCGGATGTCGAGCGGCAGCCAGTCGCCGCGGCCGTCGTCGTTGAACTTGGCCACGTACAGCGTGCCCTGGTCGAGCAGGTTGCGGTTGGTCGCCGAGCCGGTGAGGTAGGGCAGCTTGCTGACAAACTTGTAGATATATTCATTTTGCGAGTCGTCGCCCATGTAGGCGACCACCGGCTTGCCCGGGCGCGGCTGCGCGAACACCACGCCTTCGTGGCCGCAGCGGCCCATCGCGGTGCGCTTGATCGGCGTGCTGTTCGGATCGAACGGATCGATCTCGACGATCCAGCCGAACAGGTTGGGTTCGTTGCGGTAGTCGGCGCTGGCGTCGGCGGCCGACGGTGTGGCGTTGAAGCGCGGTTCGACGGTTTCCCAGCCGTAGCGGCTGGCGGCCGTGGGCACGCCGTAGCGCACCTGCTCGCGCGGGCGCTCGCCGCGGTTGACGAAGTAGCCGGCCCAGTTCTCCTCGCAGGTCAGATAGGTGCCCCACGGCGTGTAGCCCATCGAGCAGTTGTTGAACGTGCCGCGGGTGCGGGTGCCGTCGGCGCTGTAGGCGGTTTGCAGCTTGGCGTGGCCGCGCGCCGGGCCGCTGACGGTCATCGGCGTGGCGCCGGTGATGCGGCGGTTGTAGGTGCTGGTGACCGGGCCCCAGACGCCGGACTGCTTGCGGACTTCGGCGATGCTGACGCCGTGGCCGGCGATTTCCTTGCGCACCTGGTCGGCGTCGCGCACGCCGTTGCTGCTGGTTGGGCCGTTCGGGTGCAGCGCGTTGGGGTCGATGTATTCGTGGTTCATCACCAGCAGGCCATGGCTGTTGGCGTCGGCCTGCTGGGTGCTGAGCGGGAAGAAGTGCATGCCGTCGTGGTTCATGCCGATCTGCTGTTCCTGCTCGGCACCGGTGTTGAGGCCGCCGTCGACATACGCCGGATAATTGCCGGTGATCGGCGTGCCCCACGGCAGCAATACCTGGAAGGCGTATTCGGCGGGCACCACGATGTCATCGGCGCGACCGACCGGCACCGCGGTGAACGACAGCGGTGCGCTGACGGCGCGCGCCGGGGACGCGTTGCTGCCGACCGCGCGGCCGACGGCTGTGGCGATGCTCGAGTGCGCGAACACCCCGGTCGACACCGCCAGCCCCAGCCCGCCGCCGAGCAGCTGGCGACGGTTCAGCTGCCGGCGCAGCAGGTCGCTGAAATGCGGGTTGCCGGAGCGGTTGCTGTCTTCGTAGTCGAAGTCGGCTTCGCTATAGGGGACTGGCGGCAGTGGTTGGTTCATGTCGATGGACCTTGCGTCGGCTAGGGGGGGCGTGCTGGCGCGAGCCAGCGGCGGGAAACCCCGAAGCATAGATGAACGGTGTTGCAGCAGGATGTCCTGGCAGACGCCAGCGCCCGCCGCAGGCGCGGCGGATGCACGATGCCGGCCATGGCTGGTCAGCCCGAAGGGGGCTGGCTATGCTGGCCACGCACTGCGGTGTCGCGGTCGGCTAGCAGGGTGTTGAAAAACACCCTGCTAGCGCGGCCAAGGATGGTTGCGTCGACGGAGCAAGCGCGTGAGCGCTTGATTCGTCGGGAGACAGTCCGGGCATGGACCGGGCTGGCGACTTGAAAAACGCACAGGAAGTGCGTTTTTCAACAACCTGTTAGGGTTTCAGCCAACGCCATCGAGGATGCGCTGGCCGCCGGCACGGACACCGGCGGCGCGACATGGCTGCAGCTGCCGGCGATCGTCTCGTCGCAGCGGCAACCGCGGCATTCCTTCGCACAGTTTCAGGAGCAGGGCATGAGCTATTTCGTCACCGGTGCCACCGGGTTTGTCGGTCGTTTTCTGGTCGACCGGCTGCTCCGGCGCAAGGGCGCTGTGCATGTGCTGGTGCGCAAGGAGTCGCAGAAGAAGTTCGACGCGATCGCCAAAAAGATGGGCTGGGATGCCAAACGCCTGGTCGTCGTGCACGGCGACATGACCGCGCCGAAATGCGGCCTGAGCACCGCGCAGCTGCGCGCGTTGAACGGCAAGGTGCGGCACTTTTTTCATCTGGCTGCGATCTACGATATGGCAGCCAGTGCCGAGTCGCAGCGCGCGGCCAATGTCGACGGCACCCAGCACGCGCTCGATCTCGCCGCCGCGATCGCGGCCGGCTGCTTCCACCACACCAGTTCGATAGCCGCCGCTGGCCTGTACCCGGGCATCTTCCGCGAGGACATGTTTGCCGAGGCCGAGGGCCTTGACGATCCGTATCTGCGCACCAAACACGACTCCGAAGGCCTAGTCCGCGACGAGACGCGCGTGCCATGGCGGATCTACCGGCCGGGCATGGTGGTTGGCGATTCGATTACCGGCGAGATGGACAAGATCGACGGTCCCTACTACTTCTTCACCCTGCTCAAGAAACTGCGCGAGATGCTGCCGCCGTGGATGCCGACCCTCGGCGTCGAGGGCGGACGGATCAATATCGTGCCGGTGGATTTTGTCGTCGCTGCGATGGACCACATCGCGCACAAGCCCAAGCTCGACAGCCACACCTTCCATCTGACTGACCCCGAGCCGATGCGCGTCGGCGAGGTGCTCAACACCTTTGCACGTGCCGGCCACGCGCCGGAGATGACGATGCGCATCGATGCGCGGATGTTCGCGTTCGTGCCGAGCAGCATCCGTGACGCGGTCGGCAATCTGCCGCCGGTGCGGCGCTTTATCGGCATGCTGTTGCGCGACTTCCGGATCCCCAAATCGACGCTGAAGTTCATCACCTATCCGACCCGCTTCGACAGCCGCGAGACCGAGCGCGCGCTGAAGGGCAGCGGAATTTCGGTGCCGCGCCTGGACAGCTACGCGTGGCGGCTGTGGGATTACTGGGAGCGGCACCTTGACCCGGACCTGTTCATCGACCGCACGCTGAAGGGCAAGGTACGCAACAAGGTGGTGGTGATCACCGGCGGCTCGTCGGGCATCGGCCTGTCGACCGCGCAGCGCGTCGCCGAGGCCGGTGCGATCACCGTGATCGTCGCGCGTGGCGAGGAAGAGCTGTTCAAGGTGCGTGACGAGATGCAGGAAAAGGGCGGCAAGGTGTTCGCCTACACCGCCGATCTCGCCGACATGGCCGACTGCGACCGCCTAGTGCAGACCGTGCTCGCCGAGCACGGCCACGTCGATATCCTGATCAACAACGCCGGCCGTTCGATCCGCCGCTCAATCGAGGCCAGCTACGACCGCTTCCACGATTTTGAACGCACGATGCAGCTCAATTATTTCGGCAGCATCCGCCTGATCATGGGTTTCATGCCGACGATGACCCATCGCCGCAAGGGCCACATCATCAACATCAGCTCAATCGGCGTGCTGGCCAATTCGCCGCGCTTCTCGGCCTATGTCGCGTCGAAGGCGGCATTGGATGCCTTCAGCCGTTGCGCGCAGGGCGAGCTGTCGGGCAAGGGCATCCACTTCACCACGATCAACATGCCGCTGGTCAAGACCAAGATGATCGCGCCGACCAAGATGTACGACAGCGTGCCGACGCTGACCCCGGAAGAGGCCGCCGATCTGCTGGTGAAAGCGATCATCGAACGCCCCAGCCGCATCGCCACGCGGCTGGGCATCTTTGCCGCATTGATCAACGCGCTGGTGCCGAAGGCCTATGAAGTGGTGATGAACACCGCCTTCGAGCTGTTCCCGGATTCCGCCGCCGCCAAGGGCGACAAGAAGGCGCTGCGCGGCGAATCGGCGCCGAGCAGCGAGCAGATCGCATTCGCGTCACTGATGCGCGGGGTGCATTGGTAGGCGCAGGGGTGAGTGGGGAGCGTCGTTTTGAGAGAGCAATCGATGACCGCGTGACGATACTGCCGTCATCCCGGCGTAAGCCGGGACCCAACTTGACCGTGCTTGCCGCGTAGGCGCACCGGCTATCCGCGCGATGGGTCCCGGCTTGCGCCGGGATGACGGACAGGGGGTGTCCACCGTTCGCGTGAAAAACACGATAGCCGACTCCCCGCTGCTCTCTACGGCGTGACTGCCCACTATGGCGTGGACGACACCGTCGCGTTGGCGGGATCAGTCCTTCGGCGACACCGGCACGGCGGTGCTGGCGATCGGCCTGCGCGGCTTGTCGCTGCGCTTGGTCGTTTTGGCGGTCTTTGTCGCCT
>JBOHYD010000367.1:0-20224 GCA_050737635.1 Luteimonas sp.
GAGCCAGCGCGTGGGCGCTTGCTCCGTTGGGAGACAGTCCGGGCATGGACCGGACTGGCGACTTGAAAAACGCACGGGAAGTGCGTTTTTCAACCACCTATTTAGGAGAGCGCATGACCACGCAGGACCGTCCACGCACGCGCGCACGCCGCGACCCGATGTCGCGCGTCGACACCGCCTGGCTGCGCATGGAGCGGCCGACCAACCCGATGATGATCACCGGCGTGCTGATGTTCGCCGAGAGCATGCCGCTCGCGCGCCTGAAACGGGTGATCGCCGAACGCTTCCTGGCCTATGCGCGCTTCCGGCAGAAGGCGGTCGACACCCCCGGTGGCGCGGCGTGGCAGGACGACGCCAATTTCGATCTCGACTGGCATGTGCAACTCGCCGCACTTCCGGGCCGAGGCGGTCGCGGTGGCGCGAGCAAGCCCGGCGTCGACAAGCGCGCGCTGGAGCGTTTTGTCAGCCAGTTGGCATCGAGCCCGCTCGACAAGAGCCGGCCGTTGTGGCAGTTCCATCTGATCGAGGGTTACGAAGGCGGTAGCGCGCTGATCGCGCGCCTGCACCACAGCTACGCCGATGGCATCGCACTGGTGCAGGTGCTGCTGTCGCTGACCGACACCAACCGCGATGCCAGCCGGGGCAAGGATCTCGGTCAGGCGTGGTTGAAGGGCGATGGTGCCGATGTCGCGCGCCGCGTCGGTGCGGTCGAGCGGGTCACCCGGCTCGGCAGCAAGGTGCTCGGCAAGGGCATCGAGATGTACCGCGATCCCACGCTTGCTGCGATGCTCGCCAAGGAGGGCGGCGAGATCGCTCGCGAGTTGCTGGTCGCCCTCGCGCTGGCCGACGACCCACCGTCGATGCTGCGTGGCCGGTTAGGCGTGAGCAAGCGCGTTGCATGGGCGCCGCCGCTCGATCTGAACGAAGTCAAGGCAGTCGGTCGGGCCTGCGACTGCACCGTCAACGACGTGCTGATGGCAACCGCGGCCGGCGCGCTGCGCGACTACATGATCGAGCGCGGCGAGGCCAATCTCGACGGCATGACCCTGCGCGCGACCGTGCCGGTCAACCTGCGGCCGCTCGAGCACGCGCGCAAGCTCGGCAACCATTTCGGACTGGTGTTTCTCGACCTGCCGGTCGGCGAGGGCAACCCGATCCGCCGCGTCGAACGCGTTGCCGAGTGCATGAATAATCTAAAGAATTCGCGGCAAGCTATTGTTGCATATGGCTTGCTTGGGGCTTTAGGGATGGCTCCTCAAGCAATGCAAGAGCTTGCGCTGAAACTGTTCAGCCGCAAGGCGACGGCGGTCGCGACCAATGTGCCGGGGCCGCAGCAGCCGCTGTATCTGGCCGGCTGCGAAGTTCGCGAGTTGATGTTCTGGGTGCCGCAAACCGGCTCGATCGGCATCGGCATCTCGATCATGAGCTACAACGGCCGCGTGCATTTTGGACTGATCGCCGACGCGCAGCTGGTGCCCGATCCAGACGCGGTGATCCGGCGCTTCGGCACCGAGTTCGACAAGCTGCTGTATCTGGCGCTGATGGGCAACTGGGATCATGCCCTGGATGCGACCGCCGCCGAGGCGCTGATGGTACCGGCCGCCTGAATCAAGCCCGTGGATCCGCGCCGCGTTCGGCAAATCGTCACTTTTTGCGGACACCGCCGTGGTTAGCTAGTCGCCCGCATTCACATCCGGCACCTGCCGAACCCCAGGAGAGACACCATGCGATCCATGCCGACCGCCGCACTCGCCACTGCGCTCGTCGCCACCCTGCTTGCCAGCAGCTGCGCCACCTACACCGGCCAGACCAATGCTCCCGACGACCGGAACCGCACTCGCAACAACGCGCTAATCGGTGCCGGTATCGGCGTGGTCGCGGGCCTGCTCAGCGGCGGCGACGCCACCGAGCGCCGTCAGCGCGCGCTGGTCGGTGCCGGCGTCGGCGGCCTCGCCGGCGGTGCGATCGGCGCCTATCAGGATCGCCAGGAAGCCGAACTGCGCCGCCGCATGCAGGGCACCGGTGTCGACGTCGTGCGCAACGGCGACAACATCACCCTCAACATGCCCGGCGGCGTGACCTTCGGCTTCGACCAGGCATCGATCCAGCCGCAGTTCTATCCGGTGCTCGACAACGTCGCCAACACCCTGCAACAGTACAACCAGACCGTGATCGAAGTGGCCGGCCACACCGACAGCGTCGGTACCGACAGCTACAACCAGCAGCTGTCGCAGCGCCGCGCCGACGCCGTGGCCGCCTACCTCGGTTCGCGCGGCATCAGCCGCGATCGCATGATCACCGTCGGCGCCGGCGAAACCCGCCCGATCGCCAGTAACGACAGCGACAATGGCCGCGCGCAGAACCGCCGCGTCGAAGTGACCCTGGTGCCGGTGCGTTCGTAAGCTCGAGGCAGCCAGGTATCGTCATCGAAAGGGCCGCGCAAGCGGCCCTTTCTTCTAGTCATCGGCGATGGCGGCGGCAGTCCCTGCGGACTTACGCGTGAGTCAAGGCGCTTTCGCTGGTCCATCGCCGCGCAGATAGGTGTCGAGGAAGGCGAGAATCTTGCCGTAGCCAACGATCTGGTTCTTCTTCTTGCTGAAGCCGTGACCTTCATCGTCGAACAGCACATAGTCGACCGGCACGCCGTTCTTTTTTACCGCCACGACGATGTCGTCCGACTCCGACTTGATCACGCGCGGATCGTTGACGCCTTGCAGCACCATCAGCGGCTTGACGATCTTGTCGGCGTGAAACAGCGGTGAGGTCTCGATCAGGAAGTCGCGCTGCGTGGCTGGGTCGCCGATCTCCTTGTACAGCGCCTTGCGCGCGCTCTCCCAGTACGGCGGGATGTTTTCCAGCGTGCGCAGCCAGTTGGTGACGCCGAAGATGTCGACGCCGACCTTGAACTCCTGCGGCTGGAACGCCAGCGCGGCGACCGTCATGTAGCCACCGTAGCTGCCGCCGATGATGCCGATGCGCTCGGCGTCCACGTAATCGAGCGATTGCAGGTACTTTTTGGCGGCCACGGTATCCCACAGCGGCTCGCGGCCGTGTTTGCCGTCGTCGGCGGCATAGAAGGTCTTGCCGTAGCCGGAACTGCCGCGGTTATTGATGCCGAGCACCACGTAACCGTGGTTGACGAGGTACTGGATCACCGCAGAGTGCGCGCGCGTGGTCTGTCCGCCGGGACCGCCGTGCACCCAGACCAGCGCCGGAGCCTTGGCCTGCGCGGTGGCCTGATGCGGCTTCCACAGGATGTTGGGCACCGACAGGCCGTCGAAACTGCTGAAGCGCACCACGCGCGAATCGACCAGATCGTTGGCGTCGATCGCCGGATTCAGCGATTTGGTCAGCTGCTTCGGCTGGTCGCCGAAATCGAGCACGTAGAGGTCGTTGGGCTGGCGGTCGCCGTTGAGGTAAAACGCCATCATCTTCTCGGAGCGCGAGATGCGCAGGTCGCGGATCTCACCGGCCGGTAGCTTCGGCAGCGCCACCGGCTTGCCGTTGCTGTGGTCGTAGACCTCGATCGCGGTGCTGCCGTCCTGGTTGATGGCGACGACGCGGTATTTGCCGTTGTGCGAGAAATAATTGTCGGTGATGTCCCAGTCGGCCTTCTGCACCGGCTGATGCTTCCACGTCGACAGTTCGACGCGGCGCAGCTCGGCAAACTCGCCGGCATCGTTGGCGGTGTAGTACAGCGCCGTCGAGTCCGGGCTGAAGTCCTGGCCGCTGAAGTTGGCCTCGCCGGTGTGATCGGACACCTTGGTCAGCTTGCCGTTGGCCAGCTCGGCGACATAGAGGTCGGAGTCGTTGGTGGTGTTGGACTTCGACAGCGCCAGCCAGCGCGCATCGTTGGAGATCGGCCCGAGCTCGTAGCCGTCGATGTTGCGATAGAGCAGGGTGCGCGCGTAGCTGACACTGTCGTAGCGGTACAGGTCGAAATATTTCGGGTCGCGCTCGTTGCTGGACACGTAGAAGGACTTGCCGTCGTGGCTGAAGCCGTTGAAATCGGCCTTGAGTTTGTCGCCGGGCGTCAGATCGCGCTGGCTGCCGTCGGCGGCGATGACGATCAGGTGGTTGAGTTCGTCGCCGCCGCGGTCGCGGGTGATCAGCACGCGGTCGTCACCGGGGAAATACGCCACCGCGTAATGGTTGTCGGTGTCCGAGCGCGTGACTGCGGCCCATTCGCCGCCTGCGGCAGGCATCGAATACGCATTCCAGATGCCGGTCTTGTTGGACGAAAACACAATGCGCGACTCATCGGCCGAAAACGACGCGCCGCTGACGCCGACGGTCTCGATGAAATCCTCGATGCGGTATTGCTTCGAGGGCAGGGAAGTGCGGTGCGCGGCTTCGGGCGCGGGGTCGGCCGGCTGTGCGGCAATGTCGCCGGCAGTCGTCAAACCGATCAGGGAAGCGAGCAGCAAGGCGCGACAGGAAGCGGCGGGCATCGGCATCGGTGTTCCTCCGTGGGCAATTGGCGAAGGATAACCCCGTAGGAACGCCCATGGGGCGCTCCTACGGGGTCAGGCGATAGGCGCAGCCAACGACGGCGGCTGAGGAGCATCTGACGGTGTTTCCGTCGCTGATCGGCCACGGCCTGCTGCGGGCGCTGCCGGGCATGGGTCCTTACGGCAAGGGATGAGTGCGCGCAATCGGGTAGCCGGCTGGGTCACACTGGCCATCCTCTCAACGCCGTACGTGCGGTTGCGCATACGGCGTTTGCTGTCTGTCGCGTAGACCCATGCGGCCTGCGTAAATGGAGCACTGATGAAACACTGGCTGGCAATGCGTTGCGCGCGAGCGACAGCGCTGCGGTTGCTGCTGCTGGCAATCGCGGTCATGGCCATGCAGGCGTATGCGCAGATGCCGGACGCACGCGCAAACGACGTGCGCATGCTCGACGGTTTTGACAACGCCGCAGACTGGCGCGTGGTCGCGTCCAATCAGGTCACCGCTGCGCTGCGCAGCGTCGAGGGCGTCGATGGCAAGGCGCTGTGCGTGGACTACGACTTCAATGGTGTGTCCGGCTATGCCGGCATCCAGCGCGACATCGCGATCGACTATCCCGACAACTATGCGTTCACCTTCGCCGTGCGCGGTGATGCGCCGCGCAATGACCTGCAGTTCAAGCTGATCGACGCCAGCGGTGACAACGTCTGGTGGGTCAACTCGCCGCGCTACGAGGTGCCCACGGTGTGGACGCCGATGATCCAGCGCAAACGCCGGATCAGCCGCGCCTGGGGGCCGGCACCCGATCCGGCACTGCGCAGCAGCCAGCGCATCGAGTACACGGTCTACAACAGCGCCGGCGGCAAGGGCAGCATCTGCTTCGACAACTTGCAGCTGCGCACGCTGCCGCCTGAAGACAATTCAGCGCTGAAAACAACCGCTACCGCGATCCCGGCGGCGACGGCCGGTATGGCGCCGCTCGCCGTCGATGGCAAGCCTGACACCGCCTGGCGCGTCGCTGCCGCGCCCAAGGAAAGCGCATCGTTGACGCTCGATCTCGGCAAGCGACGCGAGTTCGGCGGATTGACGCTGCAATGGGCGGATAACGCCGCTGCATCGGACTATCGCATCGCATTGTCCGACGACGGCGCGCACTGGCGCGAGGCGAGAATGGTCCGCGGCGGCGACGGTGGCCGCGACGACATCGCGCTGCCCGAATCCGAAGCGCGATATCTGCGCATCACGCTCGATCGCGCGGACGCCGCCGTGGCGCTGCGCGAGGCGATCGTGCGGCCACTCAGCTTTGCGGCGACGGCAAACGACTTTGTACGATCGCTCGCCGCCGCGCAGCCGCGGGGCCGCTATCCGCGCGGGTTTCACGACGAGCAACCGTACTGGACCATCCTCGGCATCGACGGCGGCACCGAGCAGGGCCTGATCGGCGAGGACGGCGCGGTCGAGGTGGGCAAGAGCGGTTTCAGCATCGAGCCGTTCGTGATCGCCGACGGCAAACTCGTGACCTGGGCCGATGCCGCGATCACGCAGTCGCTGCAGGACGGCTACCTGCCGATCCCGAGCGTCGACTGGGCGCACCGCGACCTTGCATTGAAGATCACCGCGTTCGCGCAGGGCAGCGCCGAGCGCTCGCAGCTGGTTGCGCGCTACCGGCTGACCAACACCGGCGCCACGCAGCGCAGCTATGTGCTGGCGCTGGCTGCGCGACCGCTACAGGTCAATCCGCCGACGCAGTTTCTCAGCACCGTTGGCGGCGTCAGCACGATCCGCCGCCTCGCGATCGAAGGTGACACGATCCGCATCGACGGCACGCCACGCGTGCGAGCGAGCGCGGCGCCAACGGCCTCGTTCGCGAGCACTCTCGATGCCGGCGACGTCGTGCAGCGTCTTGCGCGCGGCGATGGGTCGAACAACAACAAGGTTACGCTCGCGACCGATGTCGACGATGCCAGCGGACACGCGTCCGGCGCATTGCTGTATCGCACCGTTCTCGCCCCCGGCGCTTCTTATGACGTCGACCTGCTGATTCCGATGACCGGCGGTTTCGCCCATGGTCACGCGCCGATCGCCGGCAACGCGCTGCAGCGTGCGGTCGCCGAGGTCTGGCGCGGCAAGCTCGACCGCGTGCGTATCGATGTGCCGGCGCAGGGCCAGGCGCTGGTCGACACGCTGCGCACCGCGACCGCGCACATGCTGATCTCGCGCGTCGGTCCGCGCCTGCAGCCGGGCACGCGCTCGTATGCGCGCAGCTGGATCCGTGACGGCGCGATGATTTCCGAAGGCTTGTTGCGCATGGGGCGCGCCGACGTGGTCCGGGACTACGTCGACTTTTACGCGCCTTACCAGTTCAAGGACGGCATGGTGCCGTGCTGCGTCGACGACCGCGGCAGCGATCCGGTGCCGGAGAACGACAGCCACGGCGAGCTGGTCTTCAGCATCGCCGAGCTGTATCGCTACAACAGTGACAAGACCTTCCTCGCGAAAATGTGGCCGCATGTGCTCGCTGCCTACGAGTACATGGAAAAGCTGCGACTCAGCGAGCGCACCGAAGCCAACCGCGCGAACAACCCGGCGTTCTACGGCATGATGCCGGCGTCGATCAGCCACGAGGGCTATTCGGCCAAGCCGGTGCATTCGTACTGGGACGGTTTCTGGGCGCTGCGCGGCTACAAGGACGCAGTCGACGTCGCGCGCTGGCTCGGCCGCGATGCCGATGCCGAACGCTTCGCCGCGTCGCGCGATCAGTTCAGCGCCGACCTGCACGCGTCGATCCGCATCACCTCCGAGAACGCGAAGCTCGACTACCTTGCCGGCTCCGCCGAACTTGCGGATTTCGATCCGACCTCGACCACGATCGCTCTGGCGCCCGGCGGCGAGCAGCACAATCTGCCGCAACACCTGCTGCGTGGCGGCTTCGAGCGCTACTGGCGCGAGTTCGAGACGCGCAGCAGCGGCAAGCGCGAGTGGAAGGACTACACGCCCTACGAATGGCGCAACGTCGCGGCTTTCGTGCGACTGGGCTGGCGCGAGCGCGCATGGGAGGCGACGCAGTTCTTCTTCGGCGACCGTACACCGCAGCCGTGGAACCAGTGGGCCGAAGTGGTCTCGCACACGCCGCGCAAGCCGTTCTTCGTCGGCGATCTGCCGCATGCATGGGTCGGCTCGGACTTTGTGCGCGCAGCACTCGACATGTTTGCGTACGCGCGCGAATCCGACGACAGCATCGTGCTCGCCGCCGGCGTGCCGCTCGACTGGCTGGCGGGCGACGGCGTGGCGATCCACGACCTGCGCACGCCCGGCGGCAAGCTCAGCTACCGGCTGCGCAGCGCGCCGGCCGCGGCAAAGGCGAACGCGACGGCTGCGCACCCGACGTGGACACTCGACATGCCGGCCGGTCTGCGCTTACCGAAAGGCGGACTGGTGCTGCAGTGGCCGTATGCTGCTGCGCCGCTGCCACGAGTGACGATCAATGGCCTTCCGGTGACCATCGGTGCGGACAGCGAAATCCACATCCGCGCACTGCCGGCGACGGTGGTGATCGGATTGGGGGGCTGATGCCCTCGCGCGAAGAACGATGTCGCGATAGAGGTATCGCGATCCCGATCCTATAAACCATTGACGGCGTTGCGTTCTTCCGCAAGTCGAGATTGGTGGGCGGTGCAGGGTTCGAACCTGCGACCCTTGCCGTGTGAAGGCAATGCTCTACCGCTGAGCTAACCGCCCGGATGGTGCGACTGCGCCGTGTGACGCGCAACAACGATCATGCGCTGCAGGTCGCTGGAGCCGAAGCTGCGGGCGCGGATTATGGCAGATGGGGATGCCATCGTCACGCTACTCATGAGTCTGCTCGACGACGTCACCGGCGCGGTCGGCGTCATCCCGGTCAGGCCGCGATCCGGCCTGACCGTCGCCGCTTACAGCGACTCGAAAATCCCCGCTGCGCCCATGCCGGTGCCGATGCACATGGTGACCATGCCGTACTTCTGTTGGCGGCGGCGCATGCCATGGACGATGGTCGCGGTACGCACCGCGCCCGTGGCGCCGAGCGGATGGCCGAGCGCGATCGCGCCGCCGAGCGGGTTGACCTTGGACGGGTCGAGTTCGCTGTCGCGGATAACCGCGAGCGCCTGCGCGGCGAAGGCTTCGTTGAGTTCGATCCAGTCGAGCTGATCCTTGCTGAGCCCGGCTTGCTTGAGTGCTTTGGGGATCGCCGCGATCGGGCCGATGCCCATCACTTCCGGACGCACGCCGGCGACCGAGAACGACACGAACCGCGCCAGCGGCGTCAGCCCGTAGTCCTTGACCGCCTGTTCCGATGCCAACAGCACGCCAGCCGCGCCGTCGCTCATCTGCGACGAGTTGCCGGCGGTGACGGTGCCGCCGAACTGGCCGTTGCGGAACACCGGGCGCAGTTTCGCCAGGCCGTCGAGCGTAGTGTCCGGACGCGGGCCTTCGTCCTGATCGACCAGCAACTTGCGCAGACGCACGGCATTGCCGCCGAGATCGGGCTGGTGCGAGACAACCTGGTAGGGGCTGATCTCGTCGCGGAACTCGCCGCTCTGCATCGCCGCAAGCGCCTTGTGATGCGAGGCCAGCGCGAACGCGTCCTGGTCCTCGCGTGACACCTTCCACTCGGTCGCGACGTTTTCGGCGGTGATGCCCATGCCGTAGGCGATCGCGATGTGATCGTCGGCAAACACACTGGGGCTGAGCGCGACCTTGTTGCCCATCATCGGCACCATCGACATCGACTCGATGCCGCCGGCGAGTACGAGGTCGGCATTGCCGAGGCGGATCTGGTCGGCGGCCAGCGCGACCGCCTGCAGACCCGACGAGCAGAAGCGGTTGATGGTTTGCGCCGCGACCGTGTCGGGCAGGCCGGCGAGCAGCACTCCGATGCGCGCGACGTTCATGCCTTGCTCGCCCTCGGGCATCGCGCAGCCGATGATCGCGTCGTCGATGCGACCGAGGTCGATGCCCGGCGCCTGCGCGACGACGGCACGCAAGACGTGCGCGAGCATGTCGTCGGGACGGCTGTTGCGGAACACGCCCTTCGGCGCCTTGCCGACCGCGGTGCGGGTGGCGGCGACGATGTAGGCGTCCTGGATTTGCTTGCTCATGGTTTACTCCGAAAGCCGGGAATGGGGAATCGAGAATCGCAAATCGCAAATCGCAACAGCGATTCACGTGGCCCGGAACATTCCGCACTGCCGGCAATAAGTGGGTGGGAGGAGGAATCGGAAGAGCGTTTGATGTTCGCCATTCCCGATTCGACATTTCCGATTCTCAGTTCCTCAACGGCTTGCCGGTCTTGAGCATGTGGCTGATGCGGGCCTGGGTTTTTTGCTGTTGGGCGAGCTCGACGAAGTGCTGGCGTTCGAGGCGCAACAGCCACTCTTCGTCGACCAGCGCGCCGCGATCGACATCGCCGCCGCACAGCACGGTGGCGATACGGGTGGCGATCTCGGCGTCGTACTCGCTGATGAAGCGGCCTTCGGTCATGTTGACCAGCATCATTCTGAAGGTCGCGATGCCGACGTCGCCGGCGACCTGGATACAGCGCGCCGGCAGCGGCGGGCGGTAGCCGCTCGCGGCTATCGCCAGCGCCTGCTGCTTGGCGACAAACAGCAACTCGTGGGCGTTGAACACGATGCGGTCGCTGGCGCGCAGCAGGCCGAGTTCCTTGGCCTCGACCGCCGAAGCCGATACCTTGGCCATCGCGACGGTCTCGAAATAGCGCTTCAGCTCGGCAAACACGTCGCCGCCGGGGCCGGCGGCCTGCGAGGCGCGCACCGCGATTTCCTTCAACCCGCCGCCGGCTGGCAATAGACCGACGCCGGCTTCGACAAGGCCGATGTAGCTTTCCAGCCCAGCAACGGTTTTTGCCGAATGCATCTGGAACTCGCAGCCGCCGCCGAGCGCGAGGCCGCGCACCGCCGCCACCACCGGCACCAATGAATACTTGATGCGCTGGCTAGTCGCCTGGAAGTTGGCGACCATCGCCTCGAAGCCGGTGATGTTGGGGGCATGGCCGTCGCCGGCCTGCAGCAGGCCCATCGCGCCGGCGAGGTCGGCACCGGCGGAGAACGGCTCCTTCGGCTGCCAGATCACCGCCGCGGCAAAATCGCGCTCGGCGCGGCCGATCGCTTCCTGCACACCGGCGACGACTTGGTCGGACACGGTGTGCATCTTGGTCTTGAACGAGATCACCGCGACGCCGTCGCCGTCGGTCCACATCCTTAAGCCGTCGTTCTCGAACACCGTGTCACCCGGCGCGAAACTCTCGCCGAGCAGCGGATCGGGGAAGCGCTGGCGTTGGTAGATGGGCAGGGTGGAGCGCGGCAGCTTGGCGTTTTTGGCGGGGCTGTAGCTGCCCTCGGCGGCGTGCACGCCGTCGCGGCCGTCGAACACCCAGTCCGGCAGCGGTGCAGGGCTCATTGCCCGGCCGGCGACGATGTCGTCGGCAATCCACTGCGCGACCGGCTTCCAGCCGGCGGCCTGCCAAGTTTCGAACGGCCCCAGCGACCAGCCGTAGCCCCAGCGGATCGCGAGGTCGACGTCGCGCGCGGTCTCGGCGATGTCGGCCAGGTGATAGGCGCTGTAGTGGAACAGGTCGCGGAACATCGCCCACAGAAACCTCGCCTGCGGGTGATCGCTCGCGCGCAGTCTGGCGAACTTCTCGGCCGGCGACTTGATCTTGAGGATCTCGACCACCTCCGGCGCAGCGACGCGATCGGCCGGGCGGTAGTCCTGCTTGTCAAGGTCGAGGACGACGATGTCTTTGCCGGCCTTGCGGAAGATGCCGGCGCCGGTCTTCTGGCCGAGCGCGCCCTTGGCGATCAGCGCGTCCAGCCACTTCGGCGATTTGAAATAGCTGTGCCACGGATCGTCGGGCAGGGTGTCGGCCATGGTCTTGATGACGTGGGCCATGGTGTCGAGGCCAACGACGTCGGAGGTGCGGTAGGTGGCCGATTTGGGGCGGCCGACCAGCGGGCCGGTGAGCGCATCGACCTCGTCGAAGCCGAGCGCGTTTTCAGTAGTGTGGTACGCGGTGGCGAGGATCGAGAACACGCCGATGCGGTTGCCGATGAAGTTCGGGGTGTCCCGGGCGTAGACGACGCCCTTGCCGAGGGTGGTGGTCAGGAAGCCTTCGAGGCCTTCCATCACCGCCTGGTCGGTGCTGCGCGCCGGGATCAGCTCGGCGAGGTGCATGTAGCGCGGCGGATTGAAGAAATGCACGCCGCAGAAGCGGTGGCGCAGCTGTTCGGGGAGCACGTCGGCGAGCGTATTGATGCCCAGGCCCGAGGTGTTGCTGGCCAGCACGGCGTGGTCGGCGACAAACGGCGCGATCTTCTGGTACAGGTCCTGCTTCCAGTCCATGCGCTCGGCGATGGCCTCGATGATCAGGTCGCAGTCCTTGAGCTTGTGCAGGCCGAGCTCGTAGTTGGCCGGCACGATCGCATCGCTCAGCGACTTGCCGGCGAGCGGGGCAGGACTGAGCTTGCTTAAGTTGCCGAGCGCCTTCAGCACCATACCGTTCCCGCTTGGGTCGGAACCGCTGCCGTCCTTGGTCGGCAGGTCGAACAGCACCGTATCGACGCCGGCATTGGTCAGGTGGGCGGCGATCTGCGCGCCCATGACACCGGCGCCAAGGACCGCGGCGCGCCGGACATGTAATCTATTAAGCATACACTTTAACTCCTTGAAATAAATATAATTGAAGAAGTGGCTAGCGGGTAAGTCGAGGGGCGCCGGATGCACGGATCGACGTCAGCTCTTGAATCCAGCCGCCGCGAAGCTGATCAGTTCGCTGGCCGCACGCTGACGGTGTACGTCCTCGCTGACGCCGCTGCGACGCTTGATCAGCCCGAAGTCGGCCATCGCATAGGTGAGCGCGCCGGACAGGAAATCGAGGCGCCAGTACAACTGCTCCTTGCTCAGCGTCGGCACGCAGTCGTTGATCGCGCGGGCGAACTCGCGCAGCACATGGCCGTACTGCTCGGACAAAAACTTGCGCAAGCCGTCGTTCTTTTCGGCATACGCCCGGGCGATCACGCGGATGAAGGCGCCGCCGCCATCGCGGTCCTTGGCTAGCGCCAGCGCCGGCTCGACGAAGGCCGCGAGGATCGCTTCGAGGGCACCAGGGAAGTCGGTTTGCGCGGCTTTCAGGCCCGTCAGGCGCTGCGTACTCATATCGTCCATGCGCCGGCGGAACACCTCATTGACCAAGTTTTCCTTGCTGCCGAAGTGGTAGTTGACCGCAGCGATGTTGACGTCGGCGCGGCTGGTCACCTGGCGCAGCGAGGTGCCGCTAAAGCCATGCTGGGCAAACAGCTCCTCGGCCGCGCCGAGGATGCGGTCCTTGGTCGAGAAGGTCTTGCTTGCGTACTGGGTCTCTGCCACATCGCCTCCGCGGGTTTCGGTGTGCCGTTCGCCCGAATTATTCGGCCCGACCCGCCAAGCCAATCAAACGCTTGTTTGAGCGTAGTCGGAGACCGCGCCGACGTCAAACAAAAACTCGGCCGGGGCGCGCGCAGGGCATTCGCAATCCGCTAGAATTACCCGAGCCAAGTCGGCTAAACCCGCGCCAGTACGCGGGTTTTCTGTTACTCTAGGGCCGTCTCAAAAGAGCGGCCCGCCCTACCGGAGACCATCCCATGGCGCTGGAGCGCACGCTGTCCATCATCAAGCCCGACGCTGTCGCTAAGAACGTGGTCGGTGAGATCTATTCTCGTTTCGAAAAAGCCGGCCTCAAGGTCGTCGCCGCCAAGATGAAGCACCTGTCACGCAAGGAAGCCGAAGGGTTTTACGCCGTGCATCGCGAGCGGCCGTTCTTCAGTGCGCTGGTCGAGTTCATGTCGTCCGGCCCGGTGATGATCCAGGCCCTTGAGGGCGACAACGCGATCGCCAGCAACCGCGAGCTGATGGGCGCGACCAATCCGAAGGATGCCGCCGCCGGCACCATCCGCGCGGACTTCGCCGATTCGATCGACACCAACGCGGTGCACGGTTCCGACGCTGCCGACACCGCGGCCGTCGAGATCGCGTATTTCTTTCCATCGACCGACGTCTACGCACGCTGATGGCTGATTGGTCCGCGAATGACGCGAAAGGCGCGAAGGAGAGCACACCCACCTGCTCTTCCTTTGCGCGCTTTGCGTCCTTCGCGGACCATGATTTGCTGTGTTTTTTAACGGATTACCCAGGATCGCGGCTGTCCCGATGAGCGTCACCCAGCCAGTGCAGAACCTGCTCGACCTTGATCGCGAGGGTCTGGAGAACTTCTTCGCCGAACGCTTGAGCGAGAAGCGCTACCGCGCGCACCAGGTGATGAAGTGGATCCACCACCGCCACGTCACCGACTTCAGCGAGATGACCGATCTCGGCAAGGCGCTGCGCGGCAAGCTCGAAGCGCACGCCGAAGTGCGCGTGCCGAAGATCCAGTTCGAGAAACCCTCCACCGACGGCACCCACAAGTGGCTGCTGGCGATGGACGGCCTCAACGCCGTCGAAACCGTGTTCATTCCCGACAAGGGCCGCGGCACGCTGTGCGTGTCGTCGCAGGTCGGTTGCGCGCTCAACTGCCAGTTCTGCTCGACCGCCACGCAGGGCTTCAACCGCAACTTGAGCACCGCCGAGATCGTCGGCCAGGTGTGGGTCGCCGCAAAACACCTCGGCAACATCCCGCACAAGCAGCGCAAACTCACCAACGTGGTGATGATGGGCATGGGCGAGCCGCTGATGAATTTCGACAACGTCGTGCGCGCGATGAGCGTGATGCGCGACGATCTCGGTTTCGGGCTGGCCAACAAGCGCGTGACGCTGTCGACCGCAGGCATGGTGCCGATGATCGACCGGCTCGGCGAGGAGAGCGACGTGTCGCTCGCGGTATCGCTGCACGCCGCCAACGACGAACTGCGCACCGAGCTGGTGCCGCTCAATAAAAAATACCCGATCGCCGAGCTGATGGCCGCGTGCGAGCGCTACGTGCGGCGCAAGCCGCGCGCGTCGATCACCTTCGAATACACGCTGATGAAAGGCGTCAACGATCAGCCGATCCACGCCCGCCAACTGGCGCGGCTGATGCGGCAATTCGACAACGCGGTACAGATGAAAGACGCAGCCAAAGTCAACCTGATTCCGTTCAACCCATTCCCAGGCACGCGTTTCGAGCGTTCTCCGGAGTCCGACATTCGCGCATTCCAGACCCTGCTGCTCGACGCGCAGGTGCTGACCATGGTGCGGCGCACGCGCGGTGACGACATCGACGCTGCCTGCGGGCAGCTGAAGGGCCAGGTGGTCGACCGCACGCGTCGTCAGGCCGAGCACCGTAAACGCCTCGATGCCCAGGGCTTGCCGCAGGCAGATGTACAACACGATGGTGGCATCGATGCCGCGGCGTGACGCGCTCGCGTTCGTCGTACTGATCACGCTGGCGTGCGGAGCGTGTTCGCGGCTGACCTTCTTCCGTCCCGACGCCAGTCCCGGCAAGTACACCAAGACCTCGCCGACCTACGATCTGCACGACAGCGATGCGACCAGGCGTCGCATCGCCGTCGGCGAACGCCTCGGCCTCGCGCAGTCGCATCTTGCCAGCGGCCAGCTCGACGCCGCTGAAGCCGAAGTCAAGGCGGCGCTGAAGGCCGATCCGACGTCCGCCGACGCTTACACCGTGCTTGCTGTGATCGCCGACCGCCGCGGCCAGGCCGAGCAAGCCGGCGGCTATTACGTCAAGGCCACCGAACTGGCGCCAAACCAGGGCGCGGCGCTCAACAACTACGGTGCCTGGCTGTGCGGCAACGGCCGTGCCACGGAATCGCTGGGCTGGTTCGACCGCGCACTCGCCGATCGCGGCTACCGCCAGCAGGCGTCGGCATTGTCCAATGCCGGTGCCTGCGCGCTGAAGGCCGGCCACACCGGACGCGTCGAGCACGACCTGCGCGCGGCGCTGACGCTCGAACCCGACAACGCCACCGCACTGGACGCGATGGCCGATTATCAATATCGCAGCGGCAACTACATGGACGCGCGCGCGTTCTCGCAACGGCGGCTCGCGGCCGCCCAGTCGACGCCGGATACCTTGCGGCTCGCATCGCAGATTGAAGACAAACTTGGCGACCCGACGGCCGCTGCCGGTTATGTCCAGCGCCTGAGAACGGAGTTTCCGCAGGCGCGCGCGGCGCCATCGGGGGAGGTCGGCCGGCCATGATTCAGCCCATTCCAACCGCCAACGGCAGCGGCTACGGCCAGCGCCTGCGCAACGCGCGCGAAGCCGCCGGTCTCGCGATCGAAGAGGTCGCCCAACGTCTGAAAATGCCGGTCCGCGTGGTCGCGGCACTGGAGGCCGAAGACCGCGAGCACCTCGGCGCGCCGGTGTTTGTGCGCGGCCAACTGCGCAGCTACGCACGCCTGCTCGGCGTGCCGCTCGACGGCTTCGAGTCTGCGCTCGGCTCCAGCCAGATCCCGCCCACGACACTGGTCTCGCGCACGCGCACGCCGCGTCTGCAGCGCATCGCCGATCAGGTCGGCGGCCGACTGGTGTACATCGTCATCACCGCACTGATCGTGCTGCCGATCTGGGTCGCCACGCAGTCGCATCTCGGCAGTTTCGAGGAGGATGCCGCATCGCTCGACCTGCCCGCCGACAACCTCACCGGATCGCCGGCACCGTCGAGCGCTTCGCCGACAGCGAAGCCGCCGCCGTCGACCGTGGTCGCATCGATGGCCTCGCTGCCGTCGCGCCAGCCGGTCGCGCCGGCGCTGAGCTTGCGGTTCAGCGACGACAGCTGGGTGCGGATCGTCGCTCCCGACGGCACCACGCTGGAGCAAGCGCTGCTGAAATCCGGCGACACCCGCAGCTATCAGCCTGGGCAGGTCGGTCGCATGGTGCTCGGCAATGCCGCGTCGATCGAGGTGCGGCACAGCGGCGACGTTCAGGACTTGGCACCGTTCATCCGGGCGAACGTCGCACGCTTTACGGTATCCTCCGACGGCTCGCTGGCGGCTTCGGCCAACTGATCGCGACCCAATGCCGCCCGGCAAGGCGAACGACGACGCGCGCGTGTCTTCACCCTGCGGCGCGTTCGTATTCCGCATGACGGCGGTCGGAGCTATCGACCCGGACGCGGCTCCATCCACCCCCAACGCCTCGCACACCCGTGCGGGCGAGACAGTACGGCACTGCATCCATGGCGATAGACGATCTGCTCGACGAACACGAACAAGGCGAACGCGTCCAGACCTGGCTGCGCCGCAACGGTGCCGGCCTGATCGGCGGCGTGGTGCTGGGGCTGGGCCTGATCGGCGGCTGGCAGTGGTGGCAGGGTCAGCAGGCCGGCAGGCGCATGCAGGCTGGCGACGATTACCAGGCCGTGCTCACCGCGCTGGCCGCGAAGGACATCAAGCAGGCGCAGACCAGGGCCAGCGGATTGAAGGGCAGCGCCTATGCGCCACTGGTCGCGCTCGATCTGGCCAAGGCGCAGCTCGCCGCCAACCAGCGCGACGCCGCGATCGCGACACTGCGCGGGGTGACCGCGAGCGATGCCTCGGTGCAGCAGGTGATCGACCAGCGCCTCGCGCGGTTGCTGATCGACGCCGGCAAGAGCGCCGACGCGCTCATCCTGCTCGACAGCGCCAGTGACCCTGCCGGACTCGAAGTGCGCGGCGACGCGCAGCGCGCGCTCGGCAAGCGCGACGACGCGCGCAAGGCCTATGCCGACGCGCTGACCAAACTCGACGTCCGCGCGCCGCAGCGCGCGCTGCTCGAACTCAAACTCACCGAAGTCGGCGGCACGCCGAGCCAGCCCGAGGCACGGATTTGATGAAGCAGGCAACGACGATGCCCGGCAACTTCCGGTCGACCACCACGCTAAAGCGCGTCGCCGTGCTGCTGCTCTGCGCGCTGGCGCTGAGCGGTTGCGGCACCATCCGGGGTTGGTTCAACGGCAAAGACGGCGGCGACGCCAGCAAGGCCAACGAGCCGGCCGAGCTGACCGAGATCACCGAGTCGGCCAAGGTCAGCAAGCTCTGGTCGGCCAGTGCCGGCAAGGGCGAGCAGCGCCTAGGCGTGCGCCAGGGCCCGACCGTCGCCGACGGCCGCGTCTACGCCGCTGCGGTCGAAGGCGGGGTGCGCGCGCTCGACCTGCAGACCGGCGCGACCGTGTGGAGCTACGATTCCGAACTCGCGCTGTCAGGCGGCCCCGGTGCCGGCGACGGGCTGGTTGCGGTCGGTGGTCTCGAAGGCGACGTGGTGGTGCTTGATGCCGCCACCGGTGCCGAGAAGTGGAAGGCCAAGGTTGGCAATGAGGTCATCGCCGCACCGGCGATCGGGCAGGGCCTGGTGGTCGTGCGCGCCAACGACGGCCGCGTTACCGCGTTCGACGCCGCCAACGGCGAGCGCAAGTGGTTCTGGAACCACGAGCTGCCAGCGCTGATCGTGCGCGGCAATGATGCACCGACCATGGCACCGGGGTTGGTCTTTGTCGGCAACGACGACGGCACCGTGGCCGCGCTCGCCATCGCCGACGGCCGCCCGATCTGGGATCTGCCTGTTGCACAGCCCGACGGCCGCAACGAACTCGACCGCATGGCCGACGTCGACGGCAGTCCGGTGATCGACGGCGTCACCCTGTACGCGACCAGCTTCAAGCAGCAGACCATGGCGATCGACGGCCCCAGCGGCCGTGCGATCTGGACCTACGACCACGGCGGTGCCGGCCGCGTCGGCGTCGCCAGCGACCGCGTGGTCGTTGCCGACCCGATAGGCATGGTATGGGCGCTCGACAAGGCCAGCGGCAGCGCACTGTGGTCGCAGCCGCTGCTCGCACGCCGCGACCTCACCTCCGCCGCGGTGCAGGGCGACTATGCGGTGGTCGGTGATTTCGATGGCTATCTGCACTGGCTCAAGCTCGACACCGGCGAGATCGCCGCGCGCGTGCGCACCGGTCGCGACCCACTGCGCGCCTCACCGGTGGTTGCCGACGGCATCCTGATCGCCGAGGACACCGATGGCGGGCTCAATGCGTATCGGGTCGAGTGAGAGCGGGGGACTGGGGACCGAAGGGCTGGCACCCGGAGGCGTGCGATCTGTCGGCCGTCTGACCGATCATCCCTCACTGCTTTTGGTCACCTGGGCGTTGATGACGCAGTGCGCCCGGGCTTGAGTTGAATTGCCGGGCGATGGGGCGTCCGGCTCGACCCGTTCCCGTCTCCCGTCTCCCCATTCCCGGCCCTCGACCATGCTCCCTCTCGTTGCCCTCGTCGGACGTCCCAACGTCGGCAAATCCACGCTGTTCAATGCGCTCACCCGCACCCGCGATGCGCTGGTTCACGACGAACCCGGCGTCACTCGCGACCGCAACTACGGCGTGTGCCGTCTCGACCAGGCGCGGCCGTTCGTGCTGGTCGACACCGGCGGCATTGCCGGCGAAAACACCCACCTCGAAAGCGCCGGACTTGCCGGCCCGACCGCGCGCCAGGCGCGCGCCGCGGCCGAAGAAGCCGATCTGGTGCTGTTTGTGGTCGATGGCCGCGAGGGCGCATCGGCGCTCGACGACGACATCCTGCGCTGGCTGCGCAAGACCGCGCGACCGACCTTCCTGATCGTCAACAAGACCGACGGCCTCGACGCCCGCGCGGCGATCGCGGAGTTTTCGCGCTACGGATTCACCGAGGTGTTCGCAACCTCGTCAGCGCACCGCCACGGCATCGACGAACTGCTCGAACAGATGTTAGCGACACTGCCCGCCGTGGGCGCGACCGAGACACTCGACAACGACCCCGAACGCATTCGCGTTGCGTTTGTCGGCCGCCCCAACGTCGGCAAATCGACCCTGGTCAACCGCATCCTCGGCGAGGAGCGGATGATCGCGTCGGAGATCGCCGGCACCACGCGCGACTCGATCGCCGTCGACCTGCTGCGTGACGGCCGCAAATACCAATTAGTTGATACCGCAGGCATCCGCCGCAAGGCGCGTGTGGAGGCGGCGGTCGAGACGTTTTCGATCATCAAGACCCTGCAGGCGATCGAGCAGTGCCAGGTCGCGGTGATCCTGCTCGACGCCAACGAAGGCGTGACCGATCAAGACGCCAGCGTGCTCGGCGCGGTGCTCGACGCCGGCCGCGCGCTGGTGGTCGCGGTCAACAAGTGGGACGGTCAGAGCGGCTACCAGCGCGAGCAGGTCGAGGCACTGCTGTCGCGCAAGCTGGCGTTTGTCGAATGGGCCGAGGCCGTGCGCATCAGCGCGTTGCACGGCTCCGGCCTGCGCGAACTGTTCAGCGCCATCCATCGCGCGCACGCCTCGGCGACCCGGCAATTTGGCACCTCCGAAGTCACCAAGGCCATGGAAGTCGCCTACCAGACCAATCCGCCGCCGGTGGTGCGCGGCCACGTGCCAAAGCTGCGCTACGCGCATCCGGCAGGCGGCAACCCGCCGACCTTCGTGATCCACGGCACCCGCCTGCGCACGCTGTCGGAGTCGTACAAGCGCTATCTCGAAAACTTTTTCCGCAAACGCTTCAAGCTCATCGGCACACCGGTCAAGTTTGTGTTCAAGGAAGGCGACAACCCCTACAAGGACAATAAGAACGTACTGACCGAACGCCAGGTTGCCAAGAAACGCCGCCTGATCCGCCACGTCAAACGCGGAAAGTGACGCCCGGCGCGCGCTTCAGCGCGCCTTTGCCGGGCGTCATCCCGGCGCAAGCCGGGATCTCGAAACGATCGCGGATTCCTCACTAGCGCGCGCTTCAGCGCGCC
>JBOHYD010000368.1:0-3588 GCA_050737635.1 Luteimonas sp.
CGAGCTCGACGCGCGCGCCGCCGTCGTCGCGCTGCTCGATACACTACGCGCGCAGCGCTGGCGTCCGGGCATGCCGCTGCCGCCGACTCCCTCCGACCAGCCGCAGCCATGACCAAACCATCGCCTCCCGACGTGCTGCGCACGATCCTGCAGCGCAAGTCCGAAGAAATCGCCGCGCGATCGTCACGCCTGCCGCTGCGCGAGTTGCGGGCGGCGGTACCGGATGCGCCGCCGACGCGTGGATTCGCCGCGGCGATCGAAGCGAAGATCGCATCGGGATCGGCGGCGGTCATCGCCGAGATCAAGAAAGCGAGCCCGTCGAAGGGCGTGATCCGTGCCGATTTCGACACAGCGGCGATCGCGCGCAGCTATGCCGCCGGCGGTGCCGCATGCCTGTCGGTGCTGACCGATGTCGATTTCTTTCAGGGTTCCGATGCGGATCTGCAGCAGGCGCGCGAGGCCTGCGCGCTGCCGGCGCTGCGCAAGGATTTCACCATCGAGTCTTATCAGGTCGTCGAGGCACGCGTGCTCGGCGCCGACTGCATCCTGCTGATCGTTGCCGCGCTCGACAACGCGCAATTGGCAACGCTGTCGACGCTGGCGTTCGCGCTCGGCATGGATGTGCTGGTCGAAGTGCACGACCGCGCCGAACTCGACCGTGCGCTGGCGCTGCCAGCCGTCGACGGCCGCCATCCGCTGCTCGGCATCAACAACCGCAACCTGCGCACCTTCGAGGTCAGCCTGGACGTCACGCGCGCGTTGCGCGACGTGGTGCCGAGCGACCGCCGGCTGATCACCGAGAGCGGCATCGTCAGCGGCGACGACGTGCATGCGATGCGTACCATCGGCATCGATGCGTTTCTGGTCGGCGAAACCTTCATGCGCGATCCCGATCCCGGCGCGGCGCTGCAGCGGCTGTTCGGCGTGTGAGCGCGGCATCGGGTGGCGATACGCGATTGGTGGTGTTCGACTTCGATCACACCCTCTACGACGGCGACTCCGGCAGCCATCTGTTCACTTGGCTGATCCGGCGTAGCCCGTGGCGAATGCTGCTGGCGCTGGCACTGACGCCGGTGTTCGCGCCGATGATCGCGTTCCTGCGCACGCGCCGCGTGGGCATCTCGGCCTATGTGTGGGCCGGCACCGTGGGTCTGCACCGGCGCCGCGATCTCGATGCGCTGATCGATGCCTACGTCGCCGGCCATCAGGCGGACATCGCATCGCGGCTGCTGCCGATCGCGCTCGACGTGTTGCATGCGCACCGCGTTGCCGGCGATACCGTCCTGATCGCGACCGGCGCACCGCCGCGGCTGGCGCGCGCGATCCTGGCGACCGTCGCGCACGAAGACGTGCCGGTGATCGGCACCTTGGTCGGGCCGAAATGGGGCGCGGTCGGCGCACTGCGCCACTGCCACGCCGAGGAGAAGATGCGCATGATCCGCGACGCCGGCTATGTGGCCGCGATCGCGATCGCCTACTCCGACAGCCGCGCCGACCTGCCGCTGCTGAAGGCCGCACAGTCGCCGGTGGTGGTGAATCCGAAAGCCGCCGCGGTGCCGATCTTTCGCCGCCAACTCCGCGCCGGCACGCCGATCCTCAACTGGGGCTGCGGCGATCGTGCCGGGGAGCCGGTAGCGCGCCGGGACTCAGGGCTCGAGCGTCGTGACCCGGCGGCCGAGACGCCGAACGCGGGACGCGGGACGCGGGACGCGTAGGAGCGCTGAGCGCCGCGCGCTGTCCAGCGCTCAGCGCGTCCCGAATACGACGACGGTCTTGCCGCGCGCGTGCAGCTTGCCGTCGGCTTGCAGTTTCTTGAGCACGCGGCCGGCCATCTCGCGCGAGCAGCCGACCAGCCGCGCCAGTTCCTGCCGCGACACGCGCAGCTGGGTGCCGTCGGGATGGCTCATCGCGTCGGGCTCGCGCGCGAGGTCGAACAGGGTGCGGGTGATGCGGTCGGAGACGTCCAGAAACGCCAGACGTCCGGCCTTGCGGCTGGTGTCGAGCAGCCGGCGCGAGAGCTGCGAGCCGATCGCGTAGATGATCTGCGTGGCGTCGTTGCCGAGCGTGCCTTCGAAGAGCTGGTACAGACGCTCGTAGCTGATCTCGGCCAGTTCGCACTGCGTGCGCGTGCGCAGGATCACCTCGCGCACGTCGGATTCGATGAACAGGCCCATTTCGCCGACAAATTCGCCGGCGCCGAAATAGCCCAGCACCAACTCGCGACCGTCGTCTTCCTCGGTGATGATGCTCACCGATCCGTTGATCACGTAGTACAGCGTGCCCGCCGGATCGCCGGGACGGAACACCTCGGTGCGCGGCGGATAGCGGCGGCGATGGCAATGGGCGAGGAACCGTTCGATCGTCGCAGCGGACGGTACTAACGGATTTGCGGGGCGTCGATAGGGAGCGATCAGGGCCACAGGGGTTGGATTCATGGCTGTTTGTATCGGGGGAGGGCCAAGAGTAGGCGGTCTGTGTTCATCCGGCAAACGACTATCATCATCATTATCGGTACTTTGTCGCATAATTCGTCTTTCGCCGACTCCCACCGAAGGACGACCGCCGTGGTCAAACCGCTGCCGCGCCTGAAGCTGCAAGGCTTCAACAATCTCACCAAGGCGCTAAGCTTCAACATCTACGACGTTTGCTACGCGGTGTCCGAGGATGAGCGCCAGCGCTATATCGCCTACATCGACGAGGAGTACAACGCCGATCGGTTGACGCAGATCCTCACCGACGTGGCCGAGATCATCGGCGCCAACATCCTCAACATCGCCCGCCAGGATTACGATCCGCAGGGCGCGTCGGTGACGATCCTGATTTCCGAGGAGCCGGTGATCGACAAGTCGGCCGCCAAGGGCGTGATCTCCGATGCGGTGGTGGCGCACATGGACAAGTCGCACATCACCGTGCACACCTACCCCGAAACCCATCCGCAGGCCGGCATCGCGACCTTCCGCGCCGACATCGACGTCGCCACTTGCGGCGTGATCTCGCCGTTGAAGGCGCTCAACTACCTGATCGACAGCTTCGAGTCGGACATCGTGGTCACCGACTACCGCGTGCGCGGCTTCACCCGCGACATCAAGGGCAAGAAGCACTACATCGATCACAAGATCAACTCGATCCAGGACTTCCTCGCCAAGACGACCAAAGCCCGCTACGAGATGCTCGACGTCAACGTTTACCAAGAAAACATCTTCCACACCAAGATGCACCTGAAGGACTTCGACCTCGATCAGTACCTGTTTGAGGAAAAGGCCCGCAACCTGTCGTTCAAGGACCGCATGAAGATCGAGACGCTGCTCAAGCGCGAGATCGAGGAACTGTTCCACGGGCGCAATCTGGTCGAGTGAGGGGCGGGAGCAAGGAATTGCGATCCGGGGTGGCTATTCGTGCTCGGCTCTTGCTCGTCATCCCGGCGCAAGCCGGGACCCAGTTCGCAGCTCCGGCGCACTTCGATTCCGTGGCGTGCGTCATGTTGGGTCCCGGCTTACGCCGGGATGACGGCAACAGCAACGCCATTCAAATCTGATCAGTGGGCTGCTGCGGCCACCCTGAACGTCGCCCCGCCTCACACCCGATACG
>JBOHYD010000369.1:0-18259 GCA_050737635.1 Luteimonas sp.
GGCATAGGCTGCGGCCGCGAACGCCCGACCAGGAGTGAAGCCAGGCCGCTCACGAAGCATCGCTTGGGGCTTGGCTGAACGCACTGCGCGCGGCGCATGGCCGGACTGGCCGGGGCGGACAATCCGAAGCCGATACCACGGCGCCATGACTGGCAGTGTGAGCTAAGTTATTGATAATATTGTAAATATTGTTAACTGTTGAATGCCGGGGTATTGTGCCGTTAAAAAATGTTGCACCGCAGCATGGGCGGTGATATGGTGCGTCGCACAAACCGGCAATCCCTGCCGGACCAGCGCAGGAACCAGCCATGTACTCGAACATCAACGAGCAGTTTTCCACCGTCTCGAAGCAGATCGCCGACACCGCCGCGCAGGTCAACCGCCTGACCCTCGACAACGCCGAGAAGGTCTTCGGCCTGCAGATGGCCACCTTCGAAGAAGGTATGAATGCGACGTTCGCGTTCTGGGGCGAGCTGGCCGAGGTCCGTGACCTCGACGGCATCAAGGCGATCCTGCCAAAGGGCGTGCAGGTTGCCCGCGAGTACGCCGAGCGCGCCGTTGGCACCAGCCAGGAAGTGCTGGGCCGCACGATCAAGACCGGCGAAGCGATCGCGCAGATCGCCAAGTCCCAGGTCGAGTCGGCCAGCACCAACGTGCAAGCCGAAGCCGAGAAGGCCGTCAAGGCCGCGACGAAGGCCGCGACCCGCAAGTAAGCAACACGCTCCCCGTCGGGCAACCGACCGCGGTCTCTCTCCCCACCCGGCAGCGCACGCTGCCGGGTTTTTTTTGGTGCGCCCGGCCAGCCCTGACATTAAGCGAGCTCTTTAGGTCACCGGCTGCGAATAGAGTGCCCAGGCACTGGCCAAGTCCTGCACGATGTGGCCGAGTGACTTGTAGGCTGTGATTTCCTCGACCGAGCGGCGGCCCTCGACGTCGCCCGCCAACACTTCGCCGATTTCGCCCACGATGTGATCGTCACCGATGAGGCCCGCGTCCTTGGCATTAAGGAATTCCGCGCCTTGATTCAAAACGCCTTCACGGCTATCGACGATAAAACGCACGCGAGCAACCAGTTCATTATCGACCTCGACATGGCCTGCAGAACTGGAGCCGACGATATTTATATGCGCGCCAGGCCGCAGCCACGCTCCCTTCAAGATCGGCTCCGCCGACGCGGTGACCGTACAAACGATATCCGCGTCAGCCACCGCCTCGTGCACGCTCTCAGCAATCGTAATGGGCACATCAAGTTCGCCGCGCATGCGTTGCGCAAACGAGCTGGCGCTGTCTGGCGATCGCCCCCAAACAATGATGGACTCCAGGTCGCGCACCTTGCTGATCGCCCGGGCATGCGTTGCGGCCTGCACGCCGCATCCAAGAATCGTTAGGCGGCTGGCCTCGGCAAGCGCCAATGCGTCGGTGGCGATGGCGCTGGCCGCGGCCGTGCGGATCGCAGTGATTTCTCCGGCATCAGCAACGCAAACCGGCGTGCCGGTTTCGCCTTCGAAAAGAATGATAAGCCCTTGTGAGGAAAGGCATATCTATTGCAGGATTATGCAGGAAGACACTCATCAGCTTGGCACCGAAGACCGACGGTGAAAGCATCGCTCCAGGCATCACACCGAAGAAACGGTCTCCGGTCAGATCCATGATCTGACGAAGAGACTGTTTGGTCTCGCCCTTCGAGAACGCAATCATCGCATCGCGCACGATGGGAATGCATAGATCGTAGCTGAGGCGGCGCGCCACTTCCTCGCGGTCAATAAATCGCACAGATTACCTCCGAATGGTCCAACAAGACGCCCAACGCTGTGAAGTCGATGTGCCTGGCCAGCAGCGTCATGGAGTATTCAACATATAGTGCTTGGCTTCGCGCTCTTCATGCGCAAATAAGCCGATCATCAGGCGCTCCCAAGGTTCTGCGATGTCGATGGCGTGCTCATTCGGCGAAATTCGAGGGCGCGATTGTGTCGTTCCTGGTCGCCCGCCTGATCTTCACCAGGCACCAGACGCCGATCGTGAACAGTGGCAGCGCATAGATAGCGAGAAAGATATAGGCGGACGAACCATAACCCTTGGCGATCAGCGTAACCAGTCCCACACGCTCTGCGACAAAGATAGCGATCACGACGAACGTCACGGCGACGCCGAGTCGCATTGGTTCCGTTAAGCGTTTCTGACGCGCCTGGAAGACGGTGGCGACGCGCTCGTTGATCGCATGGACCAGCCCCGTGCCGCTTTCGAGCAGCGCCGCGAAAATCATCAGCTGATAGATAACATGAAACACCGGCAATTCGAGCTGACGCAGCAAAAAATCCGACGGTAGCGTCTCGTTCCAGATCTCCGGATAAAAGCCCACCACGCAGATGAAAAACAATATCGCCGGCAGGATCGCGAACGGTCCGCACAGCATTCCTGCAATCACCGCGTCCTTGCTGCTCGTCAAATGCCGGATCATCGGCAAAATCACGACGGCGCCAACCAGCGAGTAGCCGGCATAAATTAGCCCGCCGCGCGGCCAGTTGGCTGTGACAGGCTCAATGAATAGCCGATCGGCGATGCGGTCTCCAAAGCTGTTGAACGACAAGACAAAGAAAATGAAGTAGGTCGTATAAAGGAAGATCGTGACATATTTGAACAACTGCTCGACCGCATGATTGCCGAGCGTCGTAAACAGGACGATCCCGCCCGCGAGCATCAGTGTCCCCATGATGGTCGGAAAGCCGAACACGGCACGACCGATCTCGCCGGCGGCGGCGCCAAACACCGACAGGACGAGAAAGATAAATAGGATATAACAGATTTCGAAAACGACCCAATACCGTCCGAGCAGATTTTTGAAGAAGGTCTTATAGTCGTAACTGTGCGTCGCGAGCGCGAACAGAAAAGTCACCGTGCACGCCGCGCTCCAGATCAGCATCACCATCAGCATGCCAAGCATTCCGCCAGCTGGCCCGGCCGGGAAGAAAAACTCCACCAGCTCGCGCCCGGTTGCATAGCCTCCGCCGATGATCACTGCCTTGAAGGCGAAACCTGGCAACAGGAAACGTTGAAAGAAACTCGGGGACTGGCTCATTCGCGTACGCTCCTGCGTGCCAACGCTGAAGTTGTTAGTCTTGATCGGGAATCGCAAACTGCGTCAATATACGAATCCACTATGCGCCCCAAGCCGCTCGATAAACGCGCAGCCAGTTCGCGCCCATCAGCTTGTCGAGCTCGTCCTGCGTCCAGCCGCGCGCGGCAAGCCCGCGCTCGACATCCGGCAGTTTGGATATGTTCTCGAAACCCTGCACGACGCGCGGAGGGCCGTCGCTCATCGCCTCGGGCGGAAAACGCATGTGTTCGGTCGCCGAGTGGACTTCGACGTTGCCCCAGCCCCAAAAGTGGTCGGTGCCGAGCGCGATGTGATCGATCCCGACCAGACGCTTCAGATAGTCATATTGATCAAGATGCGTGTCGAGCGTCGCATGCGGACTACGCGGCCCTTGCTTGATATTGGTTGAATTGCGAACGTGAAAATCGCTAATCGCCGTCACGCCGATCACGCCGCCGGTTTTGGCGATCGCTTCCAGAACGCGGTCGGACGTGGCGCGGGGATTGGGATTGAGCGCGGCGAGATTGGTATGCGAACAGACCACCGGCACGCCTGCCGACATCGCGAGCGCGTCGAGGCTGGTCTGCTCGCCGGTATGGCCGCCGACATCGAGCAGAATATGCTGCTTGTGAACCTCCTCGACGAGGCGGCGTCCGACGCGGGTAAGCGGGCTTTGCGGCTCCAGACATCCGCCACCGAAAATATTCGCCAGATTATAGGCGATGCCCTGGGTGCGCAGCCCGAGCCGATAGTTGACCCGCAACGCATCCCCGATCTGCGTCATTCGAGAGTGAAACGGCTCGAACAGCGGCAACATGTAGTCCGCCGACTGCGCCCCGCAGACCAACGCGATCTTGCCATCGCGCTTGGCTTGCCGGATCTCGGCTGCGGTTCTCGCCATGGTGATTTGCGCGGCCTGCTCGTCGAGGAAGCGCAGGATCGGACCAAAGGAATAGGGCCCATCGAGTATCGACTTGTGCGTACAGTCGACCTTGCCTTGGCGTAAAAATCCAAGAAATTCTGTGGTTAGGTCCGACGTATCGAGCCCGTTGACCACGAAGCGGCCCACATTTCCTGTAGCCCCCGCTACCGCCCGCTGGAAGACTGAAAAGCCTAGTTTTGTCGCGTGCGTCGATAATCCTCTGTTGCTCCTCATTATCAAGTGCTCGCTGTTGAACAGCTGCTCCGCGCCAAACGGCGGGGCGACAGCCGCTCGAGAGCGACTCCGAACCGGGCCCAAGACGCCGGCAGCGGTTGCCGACAAATCAACGCTTCGCAGCACGGCCCAACAGCTGCCGCCGTCTGTATGCCAAAGCCGCCGAATCCTGCTGCCCAAAAAAAATTCGGCACGTCGGGGTCGAAACCGATAACCGGTTCGTTGTCGGGTGCGTAAGTGCGTAGACCGGCCCATTTATGCACAACGCGCCGTACACTCATATCAGTTACCGACTCGAAGCGATCGACTGCGATTGCGATGTCGAGATCCTCGGGCTGAACATCTTGTGCTTCAACTGGCGTCCGATCGCCAGGGCAAATGGCGAGCCTTCCGCCCTCTGACTTAAAGTAGAACGTCTCGGCTGCGTCTGAAACGAGCGGCCAAGCCAGAACATCGACTCCAGCGGGCGGATCGACGACGGCGATCGTTCGCCGCGTCGGCACGAATCCTTTGCGACCGGCGCCAGCGAGATCGGCGACCTGGTCGGCCCAAGCGCCGGCAGCATTGACGAGCACCCTTGCGCGATAGCTGCCAAGTTTCGTTTCGAGCGTCCATTCGCCCTCCTCCCGCTTGATCGAGGTGATCGGCACCCCGAACAGCGCCACACCGCCCTGGGCACGGAACGATTTCAGAAAGCCCTGCAAGAGGCCGGCGGCGTCTATGTCTTTGACGCCCGGTAGCCAGGCAGCCGCCACGATCTTCTCGACGTTGAGGATCGGCACGATCTCCACCGCTTCGACTGCGGTCAACCTCCGCTCGCCACCCCAGCGGTCGAGCAACGAAAGTTCATCACGATCCTTGGCGACAAAGATCGCGCCGCGGTCAGTCAGGATCGGAAAGTGCGAGAAGCCATCGGGAGGGTCCGAGAAAAACTCTGTGCTCGCGGCTGTCAACGCGCGCACCAGCGGTCCGCCGTAGGAAGGTAACAGCACAGCGGCCGATCGACCCGACGAATGATATCCAGCCTGCGACTCCTGCTCGAAGAGCACGACATTGCAATGCTTGGCGATGCGGCTGGCCGCAGAGCTGCCGATAACCCCGGCGCCGATCACCGCGACGTCAAAATAGTTTTTCAATGGGTCCGGGCTCCGACGCCTTTCAGCACGCGACTCGTCGCGACGGCCGATCGCGGTTTACGGCTATCTGCTTTGTCTGACGGCCAGTCGGTCGCTGCGAAGGAGCACCGGTCTGCCCAAAGGATCTCTTCCATCAGAGTTTGCCGTCGCCGATCGCCCGGCATGGCACTCGCAACCAGGGTTCCGGCGTCTCGCTTCGCGCGCGCCTGCGCCGGAGTGGTGCCGTAGTACTTTCGAAACAATCGCGTGAAGTGCGAAGCGTCGGAAAAATCATATTCCCAAGCGAGTGACGCGATGGGTTTTTTGGTGTTCATGACATCCCATCGACCATGAGACATTCGCAGAATACGCAAGAAAGCGGACGGCGAAAGTTCAAAAGCTTTCTGGAAGGCCCGCGTCAGCGTTTTCGTGCTGATCCCCAGTCTCGCCGCAATATCGCAGATCACTACGTGCTGGCCCGGCGATTGCTGCTCCATCAGCAAAATCGCTCGTTGCACAACTTGGCTATTGATTTCACCAAACCATTTAGCTTCAGGGAGAGGCTGTGGGTGCTCGGCCGCACGGGTCGTTTCGATAAGCATGCCTCTGGCAACTTTCAGGGCGAGACCTCTACCGCAGTGGCGCTCAATGAGATGGACGGCGACATCGACCGCGCTCTGCCCGCCGCCACAGGTAATACGCTTGCGATCGACGACATAGACGACGTCGCTCTCGACCCTATGGTTTGGGAACTCTTTCTTGAATTCATCGACATGGGCCCAGTGTACGCAGCACACGTGGCCGTTCATCAACCCGGCTCGGGCGAGCGCGAAACTTCCAAAGCAAATACCGACTAGCGCGCCGTCATATTCGCTGGCTTGGCGCAGATAACTCAAAATTCGCTGGTCAGTTCGCTTGTACCCACGGACGAGCCCACCAATGACAACCGTATAGTCGAAATCCGATGGGTCGCGGAACGTCTCCCACGGGGTAATTTCAACTCCGCAACTCGACCGCACCGGTGTCCGCTCAGGGCCCAAGATCGTCCAACGACAATGCCGTTGTCGGCTGCGATCCACTTCGTCGGCAGCGATTCGCAGCGCATCGACGAATCCGGCGAACGCCGACAGCGTGAACTCGGGCAACAGCACGAAAGCTACCGCCAGATTCACCTTTGTCTCGTCACCGTCAGTGGTTTGTATTTCTCTGCTTTCCCTCATCGCCTTTCGTTCCGACCCGATAGGCCGTGGCCTCTCCCTAGAATGCGGCCCATAGCCATACTCGGATAGGGAAAAACAGGACAATTCATATCATAAAATGGATAGATGACTGTCGCCAGTTCAATGTTGTGAAGCGCTCGCGCAACACGACGATGACGCGCAAGCTCGGGAGTTGCTGCATGAGAGGCGGCCGCGGGAATTTGAACAGCACGATAAGTGGGCTCCCTGCTCACCGAGGCGATGATGATCGCCATGCCAGGAGCAGAGCATGACCCGCAGACAATGAAGCGCGGGCGTGGCGCGCGTACCGCGATAATCGTCCGCGACGCGCCGAGTCGATGCTGGCAAGCTAGTCTAGCAGCGCCGCACGAGCCCTTGTGCCGTGCGCGCCAATCGCTACGCGCAGCGCGCATTCAAGGAGGGTCATTGAAGATGACTTGCAGGTTGAGTCCATGGGCCCTGTCGGTGGGCCTGGTGTGCGTCCTCGCGCTAGGTGCTTGCGATCAGGTCGACACGGCGGCCCGGGCGGGCGTGTCGGCACCGCGCGCCGCGGACAACGCGCCGCCCCAGGCACCGCGCGCGCTGGAACTGGCCAATACCACCGTCCACGACCTGCCCGACCCGCGCACCGGCCGTCACTACGAACTGTGGGTCGACGTGCCCGCCTCGTACGCCAAGAGCGAAAAGCCGTACCCGGTAGTGTTCGTCACCGACGCCGGCTATTCCTTCCCGCTGGTGCGCAGCATCCGCAACCTGCTCGGTCAGCGCGGCCGCAACATCGAGGACTTCATCCTGGTCGGTCTGCCGCCGCAGCAGGGGCTCACCTCGAAGGAAAGTCGCAGCCGCGACTACACGCCGTCCAATCCGCTGGGCAAGCCTGGGCGCAAGGCGTCCGACTACAGCGCGCCGCATTACGGCGAGGCCGCCGCGTACCGCGACTACATCGAGCAGCAGGTGTTTGCGCTGATCGCGCGCCACTACCGTGCCGACATGAACCGCAAGGTGTTCGCCGGACATTCGCTGGGCGGACTGTTCGGCAGCTACGTGCTGCTGACCAAGCCGGAGATGTTTCAGAGCTACATCCTGGGCAGTCCGTCGCTGTGGTTCGACAAGCGCGAGATCCTCAAGTACGAGGACGTCTATGCCCGCGATCACCGCGACCTGCGCGCGCGGGCGATGATGTACACGGGCATGTACGAGACGATCAAACCCGGCCCGCGCTATTTCAAGGAAAGTGACCTAGTCGGCGACATGCAGGCCTTCGAGCGCCGCCTGAAGGCGCGCGGGTATCCCAACCTGTGGGTGGGCAGCCAGGTGATCGCCGACGAGGACCACCTCACCGTGTTCCCGGCATTGATCAGCCGCGGCCTACTGTGGGCACTGCCGGGACACGGGCCCTACCTCAGTGGCTGAGCGGTCACCCGCCGGGGCACCGCCTGAACGTCGCGATCACGTGCCTGGCCCTGGTGCTGCAGGTCGTCGCGGCGGCCGCGCCGACGCCCGCGCAGCGCGATCACGCCACCGTGCAGCAACTGCGCCAGCACGGCGAGTGCCGCGAGCGGCCGCGTGCGCGCGTGGCGCGCGGCCAACACGAGTCGGCACAACTGGTGGCCTTCGCCGCCTTGGCCGAAACAGGTGCCGCGGCAATCCGCCGCTACTTGGACAGTGCGCGGGACCTGCCCGGCGGCAACCGGCGCCGATTGGAGTTTTTCATCGCGACCGACGTCGGCATTCCCCACGTCACCATCAATCGCGAACCATGGATACTCATGCATCCCGAAACGATCCGCGCGGGTATGGCACCGTACCTGCACGAGATGGTGCATGCGATGGCGCAGTGGTCCTGGCGGCGTTCGGAATGGATCGGCGAGGGCTTCGCCAACTTATGTCGCGGTCGCGGTCGTCGGGCGCACGGGCGGCTATCACCGCAGTTTCGTCCTGCCGCACGGGCTGCGCGAGTTGGACGCCCAACTGCGCTCGCCGGAGGGCGGCGGATGCTGCCGCTGGTGGGCGCGCGGCCGCTGCGGCAGCTACACCCCCGAGCACGCGCGGCTGTTCGCGCAGCTGATGGTCGATCGCCGCCGGTACGCGCCGCCGTTCTACGCAATGAGCTGGTCGTTCGTCGATTTCACCGTGGCCGAGGTGGGCAAGGACTGCCTGCGCGCGATCGCCACCGCGGACGATCCCGATGCGGCGGCACGGCAGCGCGGCGCGCAGACGCTGCAGCAGCTCAAGCACCGCTGGCTGGTCCAGCGCGGCGTGGCGGCTGCGGCGGCGGCGCCCACGCGAGTGGCCCGCTCCGGCGGCGCCCGCTAACATCGCTGCCCCAACCGAACTGCGCCCGCCCACCGTCGCGGCGCGTGAACCTTACGAGACGCCCATGAGCCCATCCAGTCCCTGGCTGGTGCGCCGACCCGGCCCGCCGCGCTCGATACGCCTGTACTGCTTCGCCTACGCCGGCGGCCACGCCGGCGTGTTCGTGTCCTGGCAGGCGGCGTTGGAGCCGGACGTGGAAGTGTGCAGCGTGCAGCTGCCAGGGCGCGGCTCGCGCATTCGCGAGCCGGCGATAACCTCGATGCCGCAGATCGTCGAACACATCGCAGACGCGATCGCGCAGCAGGGCAACGAGACTCCCTTCGCGTTCTTCGGCCACAGCCTGGGCGCACTGCTGGCTTTTGAAGTGGCGTGTCACCTGCAGCAGCGGGGGCTGCCGGCACCAATGCACCTGTTCGTGTCCGGCTGCGAAGCGCCCACCCATCGCGGCCGCGCGCGCGCGCTGCACTTGCTGTCCGACGCGCAACTGCTAGAGGAAGTGCGCAACTTCAACGGCACCCCGCCGGAAGCGCTGGCTAGCAGCGAACTGATGGCGCTGGTGCTGCCGATGCTGCGCGCCGACTTCGCCCTGGCGATGGAATACACCTACCGGCCCGGACCGCCGCTGGCGATGCCGCTGACCGTGCTGGCTGGCACCCAGGACCGCAACGGTTGCTGGGACCAGGTCGACCATTGGGCCGCTCAAACCCGCGAACGCTGCCGCGTGCAGTGGTTCAACGGCGATCACTTCTTCATCAACAGCCAGCAGCGGGCGGTGCTCGACTGCGTGCGCGACGAACTGCGCGGACTGCGTCTGGAGCTGGCCTGACTGGAACCGGCCTGACCGGAGCTGGCCTGGCCTGACCGAAACGGAGCAGCGCCGTTGCTGCTCCGCGCCGATCACCACACGAAGTGGGTGATCACCGTGTCGGCACCCACGAGGTCGACGCCGATCTCGCACTCCTGGCCGTGCGCGAACTGCGGGCACAGATGCTCGGTCAGGCGCAGGCGCAGGTGGCCGCGGTCCGTGTCCAGCGCGACCAGGCGCGCGGCGCTGAAATCGAAATAGCGGCCGACCGCGGCAAAAGCACCCTTGAACAGGCTTTCTTTGGCCGAGAACACCATCGTCAGCAGCGCGTTGGCCGTGTACGCGCCGGCGAGCGAGTGCACCAGCGCCAGTTCAGCGGCGTCCACCACCGTTCCGAGCAAGGCGGCACCGGCGGCCTCGTCGACCACCTGTTCCAGGTCGATGCCTACGCCGCGGCGGGGCCCGGGTACCAGCGCGACCGCCGCGGCCAAGCCGCGGGTGTGGGAGATGCTGCCGATCACGCCGGCCGGCCAGCGCGGTTCGCGCGCGGCACCGATGCCGATATCGGCCTGCGCCTGCGCCGCGCTCAGGCCGGCATGGGCGAGCGCGCGCCGCGCGGCGAGGCGGCCGAAAAAGTATTCCGCCTGACGCTTGCGCACGCTGCGAGCGACGCTCTGCGGGCTGACGATGCCCCAGGCGGCGAACAGCTCGGGCGTGAACCGTGCACCGTCGAAGGCCAGCACCTGCACCGGCAAGGGCGCGCCGTCGCAGGCCGGCAGCACGCTGTGCCACGCTGCGCGCAGCCCCAACGGCGCGTGGGCATCGCCCGGATGCAGGTCGGTGGCGGCAATCGCGTCCACGGGCCGGACCTCAGCTGTTCACCACGGGGTGCGGCCGCCGCGCCATCGCCTGGCGGCGCGCTTGCGCGCGGTCCAGCGACCGCTGCACGGTCTGGCTGCCGGTGTCGGCGCCTAGCAGCGCCGCGGCCAATGCCCGCACGGTGTGGTGGTGGTACACGTCGGCGATCCGCACCGGCCGCTGCAGCGGCAAACGGTTCAGCGCGACCACGAACTGGCTGAGCAGGGCCGAATTGGCCCCCAGCTCGAAGAAGTTCCGCTGCACGCTCACAAGGTCGGCCGGCACGCCCAGCAGCTGCGACAGCGCCTCGACCAGTTGCTGCTCCAGTGGCGATTGCGGCGCGACATGATCGCCGTTGCGCGCCAGGCTCAAGTCGATCGTGCGCAGTGCGCTGCGGTCGATCTTGCCCAGGCTGGTGACCGGCAGCCGGTCCAGCCGCACGAACAGGCTGGGGATCATGTAGCGCGGCAGATGGTCGGCCAGCCGTTCGCGTAGACCGGCGACGAAGTCGGCGTCGCGGCAGGCGACGTAGGCCACGATCAGCAGGTGCTCCCCGTAGTCGCGCAGCGGCAGCACGATCGCGTCCTCAACCGGCGCCAGCGCGCGGATCGCCGCTTCGATCTCGCCGGGCTCGACGCGATGGCCGTACACGTTTACCTGGTCGTCGTTGCGGCCGACCACGACCAGGTCGCCGTCGGCGCGGCGGAAGGCCAGATCGCCGGAGCGATACAGGCGCGCCCCGGGCTGAGCGGCAAAGGGGTCGTCAATGAATCTCTCGGCGGTGAGTTCCGGCTGGTCCAGGTAGCCCCGCGCCAGCTGCACGCCGCCGACGTAAAGCTCGCCGGTCATGCCGTCGGCGACTGGTTCCATCGCTGCGTCCAGCAGGTACAGCGCTGTGTTGGGCAGGGCGCGACCGATCGGCGTGGTAGCCGCACTGGTGGCGTAGTCCGCCGGCACGTCGAAATACGCCACGTCCGAACTCACTTCGGTGGAGCCGTAGAAGTAGGTCAGCTGCAGCGAAGGCAGCGCGGCCTGGATGCGTGCGATCAGGTCCGGCCGCAGCGCGTCGGCGCCGATGCACCAGCGCCGCAGCGCGTCGAGCCGGGCGAAGCGCTGCGGGTCCTGCTCCAGGATCATGCGCAGCAGCGAGGGCGAAGACGCGGTGAAGCCGATCCGGTGGCGCTCCAGTGCGTCGAGCACGGCGTCGGGGCGATTGAGTCCCTGCTCGGACAGGATCACCAGCGCAGCGCCGGCCATCAGCGGGAACAGGATTTCGCGTTCGGCGCGCACAAAGCCCATCGGCGTGCTGTGCAGCACGCGATCGGCCGGGCCTAGCCCGAAGTGGCGGATCATCCAGCGCGTGCGGTTGACCACGCCGGCGTGCAGACCCACCACGCCCTTGGGGTGGCCGGTGGAACCGGAGGTGTAGATCACGTACGCGGCATTGCGCGAGGTGAGCGGCAGGGCGAGGTCGTCCTCGTCGAGAGCTTGCGCCGCGGCACCGGCCTGCACCTCGCGCAGGTCCAACGCGGCCACGCCCGGCGGTAGTAGCGCGCTAGTGCCGTCCAGATTGGTCAGCAGCACCGCCATGCGCGAATTGCCGATGATGTAGCGGCAGCGCTCGGGTGGCAGCGAAGGCTCCAGCATCACGCTGCAAGCGCCGGCCTTGAGCGCTGCCAGGAACGCCACCGCCATGTCCGGCCCGCGCTGCAGGTACAGGCCGACGCGGTCTTCCGGCGCGATGCCGCGCGAATGCAGCTGCCGGGCCAGGCGATTGGCGCGGCGGTTGAGCTGCGCGTAGGTCAGCGTTTCCCACTCGCCCACCACCGCGACCGCGTCCGGGCGCAGCCGCGCCTGCGCTTCGACCAGTGTGTGGATGCACAGGTCCGGGCCCAGGTCGACCGCCACCGGCGCGCTGCGCGCGATTAGTGCCGCGCGCGCGTCCGTGGGCAGCAACGGCAAGGTGGCGACGCTGGCGTGCAAGTCGGCGATCAGACTGCGAAGCAACTCGCGGTACATCGCGGCGATGGCCGCAAGCCGCACCGGCTCGAAGATCTCGGCGTTGCCGGTGAACCGCGTGTGCAGACCGCGCGGGTGTTCGAGCACGGTCAAGGCGAAGTCCGCCGGCGTGGCGCCGATGCTGCGCGGGTAGGTGCCCAGCGACAAGCCGCTCAACTCGATGTGGGCCTGCGGCAGGTTGAGCAGGAACGCCGCCGCTTCCGGCGCCAGTTGCGCCTGTTGCAGGGCGAAGCGCACGTTTGGCACGGTGGTGGAGGGCCAGCCGCCGTGGAGGGCGCTGTGCTGCAGCGCCAGCGCGGCGGGCACGCGTTTGTGCCGCAGCACCTGCAGCACGGCCGCGCGGGTGGCGGCCAGGTGCGCGGCGAAGCCGGCTTGCGGATCGATCGTGCAAGGGAAAAGCTTCAGGTCGACGAAGCAGCCCACGGTGTCGGCGAACTCCGTGAACGGCCGCTCGGACACCGGCGCGCCGATCAGGAACCGGTCCTGCCCGCTCAGCCGGTGCATCAGCACCTGATAGGCCGACAGCAGCAGGGTGAACAGGGTCACGCCCTGCGCCGCGGCGTGCTCGCGCAACTGCGCCGACAACGACGGGTCCAGGGCCAAGTCGACGTCGTGACCGGCGAAGCCGAACTGCTTGGGTCGTGGCCGATCGGTCGGCAGGTTGAGCACGCCGGGCGTGTCACCCAGCACCGCTCGGTACTCGGTGATCGCGGCCTGGCCGGCAGCGCTTTCCAGCCACGCGTGCTGCGCGGCGACGAAGTCGGGATACGCTGCGGCGGCGGTTACGGCCGGGACGCGGCCGTCGACGCAGTCACGGTAGGCCTGGGCCAGATCGCGCACCAGCACCTGCAGCGACCAGCCGTCGACCGCGATGTGGTGCACGACCAGTTGCAGCACCGTGCCGCCCGGCGCGCCCTGCAACAGGCAGGCGTGGAAGACCGGGCCGGTTTCCAGGTCGATGGCTTGCGCCGCTTGCGCCTGCAGCGCGCGCTCGACGCGGGCGGCGTCCCAGTCGCGGGCATCGATCACGGTGAGCGGCGCGACGGTCGGCGCGTGCGTCACCGCGTGCAGCCCGCCCTCAGCTTCGCGATAACCGGTGGCGAGCACGCGATGCCGCGCGATCAGCCGCAGCATTGCCTCGCCCAGCGCATTCGCGTCGAGCGGCTGCACGACCGTCAGCGGCACGGCCAGGTGATAGGCGCGGCAGGCCGGTTGCAGGGCTTGGATCTGCCAGATCGCGCGCTGGTTGTGGCCGACGCGGTCGGTCGGCGCGAGCACCGTGGGCGCCGCCATCGTGGCGGCCTGCGCCCGCGCCTGCGCCACTTCCGCGACAAATCCGCCCACGGTCAGTCCGGCGAGCATCCGGGTCATGCCCAGCTCGACGCCCCATTGCGCGCGCAGTTGATGTTCCAGCTGCGCCGCCTGGATCGAATCCAGGCCGTACGCGCCCAGCGGCAGGTCGGCCTGCAGACGGCTCGCGTCCAAGCGCAGCACCTGCGCCAGCAGGTGCTGCGGATCGTCCGCGGCGATGGCGGTCACCGCAGCGGCGCTGGCGAACTGCGCATCCCCATCGGCATCGAAACGCGCAACCGCGTCGAGCGCGCCGGCTTCGAACAGCGCGCGGCAGGCTTTGCGCCGCAGCTTGCCGCTGGAGGTCTTGGGCACCTGCGCCGGTTTGACCAGCGCCAGCGCGTGCAGACGCAGGCCGAACTGCTCGGCGATCAGCTGGCTGATGCTGCGCCACAGCGCGGGCAGGTCGGCGTGGCGGATCGCGCTGCGCTCCAGTTCCTGCATCAGCACCAGGGTTTCCTCGCCCGCGTGCACGACCGGGAAGCACGCGCCGCAGCCCGCGCGCAGCGCGGGGAACGCCTGCTGCACGACCGCCTCGATGTCTTGCGGGTAGAAGTTGCGGCCGCGGATGATGATCAGGTCCTTGAGCCGGCCGGTGACGTACAGCTCGCCGTCCTGGACGAAGCCCAGATCGCCGGTGCGCAGCCAAGGGCCGGCGCCGTCGCCGCGCAGGGCGCCGAAGGACTCGCGGTTGAGCTCGTCACGACGCCAGTAGCCCTGGGTGACGCTGGGCCCGCGCAGCCAGATTTCGCCGATATGGCCAGCGGCGCACTCGTCGCCGCTGGCGGGGTCGACGATGCTCAGACTGTCGTCGTCGAGCGTGCCACTGCTGACCAGCTCCACGCTGGGCGTGGCGGCATCGCCGTCCCAGGGCAGCGCGCAGTCGGCCTCAATCGCGGCGCGTTGCACACGCACGGTCACCGGGGCGCGGCCGCGGGCAACGCCCGCCGCCATCAGCGTGCCTTCGGCCAGGCCGTAGCAGGGCAGGAACGCCTCGGTGCGGAAACCGCAGCCGGCGAAGGCCTGCTGGAACCGCGTCAGCGTCGCCGCGGCGATCGGCTCGGCGCCGTTGAACGCATTGCGCCAACGGCTCAGGTCTAATCCCGCCTTGTCCTCGTTGGTGATGCGTTGCGCGCACAGCCGGTACGCGAAGTCCGGACCCCCGCTGGTAGTGGCGCGGTACTCGCTGATCACGCGCAGCCAGCGGATCGGCGATTGCAGGAACGCGATCGGCGCCATCAGCACAGCGGTCGCGCCGAGATACAGCGGCTGCAGAATGTTTCCGATCAGGCCCATGTCGTGGTATGGCGGTAGCCAGCCGACCACGACGGCGCTGTCGTCGTGGCCGAAGCGGCGCTGCATCACCCGCTGGTTCGCCATCAGATTGGCGTGCGAGACCATCACGCCCTTGGGGTCGCCGGTGGAACCGGACGTGTACTGCAGGAACGCGATCGCCTTCGGCTCCAGGCGCGGCGCCTGAGGCAGCAGTGGCGCGTCGGCATCGGCGTGCAGCGGCGAGGTCACGAGGGCCTCCATCGCCAAGCCGTCGTGGCCGTCCAACCATTGGGCCACGTCCGCCGAAGCGGCGGCGTCGATCAGCACGCAGCCGGCGCCCGCATCGCGCGCGATCGTGCTCAGCCGGTCCCAGCTTTCCTTGCGCGTGTTGGGTAGGTACACGGGCACGGCGATGACGCCCGCGTACAGACAGCCGAAGAACGCGCGGATGAACTCCAATCCCGGCGGATACAGCAACAGGGCCACGCCCACCGTCGGCACCCGCTCCCGCAGTTGCGCGGCGATCCGCTGCGCTGCGCGGTCCAGCTCGGCGAAGGTCAGCGTTTCCTGCTCGCCTTCACGCTGGCCCAGGAAGCGGTAGAGGATGCGGTCGGGGCGATCAGCGGCGTGCTGTCGCAGCACATCGACCAGGTGGAGACGTTCGGACATGGAAAGGCGCGTAGTCATGAGCCAAGGGGTGGTTCGGCGGCCGCCGGCGCGGCCTCCAGAGGGGAATCGATGCGGAGCAATTCGCGCAGCGGCGCGGGGCTGTCGGCCTGCTCGGTGGGGTAGCCCAGGGCGCAGTTGACGTAACGGATGCCGTCCACCGTCGTATCGACGAAGCGATGGCTGTGGCCGTAGACGTGGACCGTGGGCATCAGCCGCCGCAGCTGCGCCTCCAGGCCGGTGCTGCCCATCACCGGCTGCAGCAGCCGGCTGGTCGCGGTGGCCCGCGCCGCCAGCAGGTCCAGGCGCGGAACGAAGTGCGAGAAGCTGACCACGGTGCGGTTGCGCACGCGCAGCGCCGCTTCGTTCATCGCTAGCAGGCGCGCGTTGACCTCGCGCGATTCCACGCCGGCCGGCCAGCGGCAGGCGCGGTAATCCATCCAGCGCTCGCGCAGTTCGGGCTCGGGCACGCCGAAGGATTCGTCGTACCAGGACATCAGCGGCACGATCGACACCGCACCGCACAGCACCGGCCCCATGGCCACGCCGTGCGTCGCCGCCAGCGCGCGAATCAGTTCGAGCTTGCCAAACGATTCCAGGCCCGGCCGGTCGCGCAACACCCACAGGTCGTGGTTGCCCGGCACGAACAGCACTTGCTGGAAACGTCGTGCGAGCGCCTCGAAGCAGTGGTTCAACAGCGCCAGCGAATCGGAGACATCACCGGCGAGGATCAGCACGTCGTCGCGGTAGTCGGCTGCGGACAGGCCGTCGAGCCAGCGGTGGTTGCCGGGGTGGTCGATGTGGATGTCGGATACGGCGAACAGCCTCATGTCGGCGGTCCGTCCAAGCGGCGCGTGGTGCGCAAGCGAGCGCGGCCCACCGGCGCAAGGGCGGCGCGAAGGGCGGGCGGCAGGCGGTCCATGGGCGATCGGCAGTTCCGTTGATGGCCCTGGGGAACGCCACGGCTGCTGTTGCTCGAAGATCGCAGGCGGCATCGCGGCTTCGTCAGGAGAAGCGCGTGCTGCGGTCGGGTGCGGTGCGTATTGCAGCATCCGCGCCCGGCGATGACAAGCGGGCCGCACACCGCTGTCGCCACCGCGGCGGGCTGTGGCTACACTTCGCGCGGTGCGATGGAGTGGTCCGTTCGCGGCGGCCGCATCGCCGCATGCGGCTCGAGCTTCGTTTCGCACCGAGTGCGTCGGTATCGATGGGCTTCATGAAAGGACTCTCCCACAACGCGGCATGTTCGCGGCGGCGCTTCGGCCGCGCCGCGTCCGCGCGCGGTGTCCTGCGCGTTTCCCGCGTCCGCCGTCGGTGCCTGATCCAGTTTTCTTGTCCCCTTGCGCGCCGTTGGGGCGCGCGGGCTTGCCGCATGGAGAGCTCCGTTGAACAGCAGCGATTCCGCCACCGCCCTCGCCGCCGAGGATAGCGCCCGAACCGCCGGACCGGTCGTTCCCGCCGACGCGCCCGCGCGCCAGCAGTTGGCCGATCAGCTCGCGCTGGAGATCCGCTCGCGCTGGGCCGGCCGTGATCTGGACCGGGTGCTGGGCGGCCTGGACATCTGGTGCTATCGCAAGACCCCCGACACGCTGCCCGGGCAGCGCGCGATCGGCTTCTACATGCCGGGCCTGCCGGCCACGCCGTGGATCGATCCGGAGCGCTATCCCTGCGCGCAGATGGTGCGCGAAGCGTATCCGGCGATCCGCGAGGAGACCGCGCGTTTCATGGACGGACGCCTCACCGCACCGCCGCACGGACTGCCCGAGGACGCCCCGGGCGATGCCGCCGCACTGCCGACCCGGCCGGAGGGCTGGCGCGAATGGCGCATGGCCCTGATGGGCCGGCTGATCGAACCGCGGCTGCGCGACTTCCCGCAAACCACGCGCCTGCTCAAGCGGGTCATGGAGGTCAGCCCGTTCTTGGTCAACGCGCTGTTCCTGACCATGCGCCCCGGCACCGTGCTGGGCCGTCATGTCGATCCGGTCAATGCCTGGTCGGACCTGTGGTTGGGCCTGTACGTGCCCGAAGGCGCGGGCATCGAAGTCAACGGCGAAACCCGCGTGCCCGAGGAAGGCGGCCTGCTGGGCTTCGACCACTCCTTCGTGCACAGCGCCTGGAACAAGGGCAGCCAAGACCGCATCGTGATGAGCCTGTTGTTGCCGCACCCGGAGCTGACGCCGTACGAATGCGAGATCGCTGGCTTCCTGATGCCGCAGCTGACCAGGTTCGGGTTCCGGCTCAAGCAGACGCTGTACTGAGCCCAGCCGTACTGCAGCCGGCCACGCCAAGCAGCGTGTCGTAATCGGTGTTGGCCACGTAGCCGGCCGAGCCAGCGTGCGAAATGACGCGGCCGGGAATGCCCACCACCACCGCGTTGTCCGGCAC
>JBOHYD010000370.1:0-8264 GCA_050737635.1 Luteimonas sp.
GAAGAACTGGAAATCGATCCATCACTGGAAGCCTGCGTTGCAGAGCTTCCAGACGATGTTCGGCGAAGAGCGCGTGCCGTTGGCGGCGCTGTGAAAACATCAGTTACACAGTTCGTTTGACAGACCCCAGGGGTTCGGAGCGAAACATGAATTCCCAGCAATTTGATCACGCCAGCGCATGCTTCGATGCGCTCGTAGGTGCCTTCGGCATTACCGCCGAAGCTCGGGAAATCACCAACAATGACGCGCTGACCGATGAGCAGGCGCTCCACATAATTCTGGAGCGCCGCTTCGGTCATCTTTCCGATCATGACGCCTACACGGCGTGCGCAGCCCGCTACGACGTGGAGCTACCGGCATGAAGACGAGCCAGTACGTCATCGATCAAGCCCGCCTAGCGAGAGTGCAGGCGATGGAGCTGAAAGCTGGTCGCCACCGTTCGCTAGAGCAAGGCGCCTGCCTGATGGAAGCGGTTAGCTACGTCGCTGGCGAGCGGTGGAGTGACCATCCAGAGTGTGCCTGCCCGGTCATTTCGACCTTCCTGCGGAGTTGGAACGACGGCCTGCCAAATCACGAGCGCACGAAACTGCTGCGCGATCTGATTCCGCTGATCATCGGCACACGCAGCACACCGGAAGTCGAGCAACGCCGGGCAACGATGGCGGCCGATTGGCTGATCCGGACAAATACCCCGGCATGGCTGCGGTTGGCCGGATTGACTGCCCAGGCCGATGCGCTGGCCGGACTGCCGGAGATCACTGATTTTGCGCAGTGTCCGAGCTTGATGCCGACGCTAAATGCTGCCCGCATGGATGCGGACGCTGCACGGGTCGCTTCACAGGCCGCTGCATGGGAGGCTGCACGGGCCGCTGCATTGGTCGCTGCACGGGTCGCTGCACAGGTCGCTGCACGGGCCGCCCTGGCCACGACCAATGCAAACCTGCAGCAGTCGGCACATAGCCTTGTGATTCGCATGTGCGAGGTGTCGGCATGAACGCCAAGAACGACGCACTACTGACGCCGGCTACCGCGCTCGAGCCGCTGAGTGCGGTGCCGTGAGACACGCCCACTACTGGACCTGCGAGTGCCGCTACCCCGGCATGGTCAATACTCTTCTGGTTCACTCCGACGAGTTCTATGTCATCGCCGAGACGGATTTAGAAGCGCTGGCCATGCTGGAACCAATCCTCGCGCACGAGTGGGCCAAGGCCGTGCCCTATCCGCCGCCGCCGATCACGGCTGTGATTCCCATGCGTCTGGTGCTGCAAGACGAGGTTGACGAAGTGCGCGCAGAACAACGGAGGGTCAGAAATTGAACGTCGCGGAGCGTTTGCCGACGGCCGCCACGATCCCGGTGATCGCAGCGATGGCGGCCAGTGCGGAATGGCTCTGCGCTGACGCCTGTGCCCTGTTCCTTGGGATGGCGACCCCCAAGGGGGAGGTGAATCGTCGCGGCTTCCTCGAACGCGTCGCCTGCCGTGGCAGCTTCCCGAAGCCTCTGGTCATCGGCAACGAGAAAAAGTGGAAGCGTTCGGAAGTTGCACAGTGGGCGGATGACGAGCGACAGATCAGCCAAGCCGCCTAGCCATGTCGGCAGCGGGCTCGCTGTAGTAGATCATCAGAGACTTGAGGTCGCGATGCCCGATCACCTGAGCGAGTTGCAGAACGTCCAGCTTCTTCGATAGCCTCCAGATCGCTTCCGCCCGCGTGTCGTGGAAGTGGATGGCCTTGTGCGGTGTCTTGTCGCGCACCTTGCGCCAAAGTGCATCGCGCATCGCATCGTCAAGATCGAACACCGGCCCGAAGCTGAGCGGCAGTGCCTTGAGGATTTCGACCGCGCGCTTCGTGATTGGTACGTCGCGCCTGTCTCCGTTCTTGGTCGCAGGCAGGTGGACGTACTGCTCAACTAGGTGCACGTTGGGCCACGTCAGCGCGAGGATCTCGCCTGACCGCATCGCGGTCTCCAGCGCGAACAGGAACGCCAAGCCGGTACGCTGCGTAGCTGTGTCAGCTAGCAGCTTTTCCCAGATGCCGAATGCTGATGCCAGCCCTTCTACCTCCTCCGGATTGATCCTGCGCGCCCTGCCCTTCGGCGACCTTGGCCATCGAACGTCCTTCATGGGGTTGACGCGAATCCACTTCCAATCACGACGAGCGACCTCGAGCACGGAACGCAGCAGGTTCATCTCACGGGCGACGGTGGCTGGCTTGACCTGCTTCAGGCGGGCGTCACGCCAGTCGGCGAAATCGTTCGCGGCGAGCGCCTCTAGGCGGCGCTTGGCAATCGGGTACTGTGTGCCAAGGCGTTGAGCCGGATGACCTCCCAGCGAGCTCCAGCGCGTTCCTCGGACACTTCCCGGACGAACCGGGACATCGCGTCGGCGAGCGTTTTGTCCGGTAGCTTCGCCCCGCGCAGCTCAGCCTCGCGTTCGAGCGCCCACTGTGCCGCTTCCTTCCGCGTGGCGAACTGCTCCGACGCTCGCACCCCGCACACGTAGACCTGCGCCCTCCATCTGTTCCCGTTCGGCTTGATGCTGGCCATAAGGAGCATCGTATGGGGAATTTCTGGGGGAGTGCGCATGTCCGAATCCGGTCGAATCCGGGCAATGGCGGAAAAAGATAACGCCCGGAACCCTTGCAGGGCGGGCGTTTTGGGTCGAATCCGGGCAATGCCGTAACCTTTGGATTCTGTGTCGTGGTGCCGGAAATAGGAATCGAACCTACGACCTACGCATTACGAATGCGCCGCTCTACCAACTGAGCTATTCCGGCATGTGGGAGTTGCGAGATTGCTGGCCCGCACCACGCGATGGCTCAGTGCGTGGGGGATGAAGTCTAGGTTTCGCAGGCTTCGCGGTCAATCGACGAGCTGCAGGCGCAGTTCCTTCGGCAATGCGAAGACCATGTCCTCGGGCTCGCCGGACAGTTCGCGGACGCCGCTGCCGCCGAGTGCCTGCAGGCGCTCGATCACGCCCTTGACCAGCACGTCGGGCGCGGAGGCACCGGCGGTGACGCCGATATGACTGTGGCCGTGCAGCCACTGCGGGTCGATCTCGTCGGCGCCATCGATCAAATAGGCCTCGACGCCCTCGCGTTCGGCGAGTTCGCGCAGGCGGTTGGAATTGGAGCTGTTGGGCGAGCCGACCACCAGCACCAGGTCGCACTGCGCGGACAGCTCGCGCACGGCGTCCTGGCGGTTTTGCGTGGCGTAACAGATGTCGTCGTTCTTCGGCCCCTGCATCCGCGGAAACTTGTCCTGCAGCGCGCGGATCACGCCGCGGGTGTCGTCGACCGACAGCGTGGTCTGCGTGGTGAAGGCCATGTTGTCGGGCTGGCCGACCTCAAGCGCGGCGACATCCTCAATGTCCTCGACCAAGTAGATGCGGCCGCGGCCGCCCTCGCGGTCCCACTGGCCCATCGTGCCCTCGACCTCGGGATGGCCGGCATGGCCGATCAGCACCACGTCGCGGCCGGCGCGGCAGTGGCGCGCGACCTCGAAATGCACCTTGGTGACCAGCGGACAGGTCGCGTCGAAGACCTTGAGGCCGCGACGGTCGGCTTCGGCGCGCACTGCCTGCGACACGCCGTGGGCGCTGAAGATCACCGTGGCGTCGTCGGGCACCTCGTGCAGTTCTTCGACGAAGATCGCGCCGCGCTGCTTGAGGTCGTCGACGACGTAACGGTTGTGCACGACCTCGTGGCGCACGTAGATCGGCGCGCCGAGCGTCTCGATCGCGCGCTTGACGATCTCGATCGCGCGGTCGACGCCGGCGCAGAAGCCGCGGGGATTGGCGAGGACGATATCCATGGGAAGGCAGTTTACTCCTCGGGAAATGACCCAAGAGCGAGGAAAGAGTGAAGAGGAGCGAGAAACGAGTGAGAGCGGTTGCCGTTACTCGTTTCTCACTGCTCATTTCTCGTTTCTTTCTTTCCCGGCCAACAGCCCAAACAGGCCGATGCCGATCGCGCCGACGACGATCGCCGAGTCGGCGATGTTGAACGACGGCCAGTAATGGTCGCGCCAGTACCACTGGATGAAGTCGATGACGTGGCCGTGGATCAGCCGGTCGATGACGTTGCCGATCGCACCGCCGACCACCAGCGCAAACGGCAGCGCGGTACGCCAGTCAGCGCGCGGCGTGCGCGACAGCCAGAACGCCAGCAGCGCGCTGATGCCGACCGCGAGTACCGCAAACAGGTACTTCTGCCAGCCGCCGGCATCCGACAGAAAGCTGAAGGCCGCGCCGGTGTTGTAGGTGCGGTACCAGTTCCAGAACCCGTCGATCACCGGTACCGCGGTGTATTCCGGCAGGCTCGACAGCACCCAAGCCTTGCTGAGCTGGTCGAGGGCGATGACGATGGCGGACAGCAGCAGCCAGACCAGGGCGTTGGGTTGGGGAGGGGTGGTCATTGGTCAGTGTTTCAGGGTTCGTGAATATGACGCCGCAAGGGGGTTGCCGTCATCCCGGCGCACGCCGGGACCCAGCTTTCCGGCGTCGGTGAATTGGGTCCCGGCGTGCGCCGGGATAACGGCAAAAACACAGATCAAGGCGACAGCATCGGAACGACCGCACAGCATCAAAACCACTGCCGATCCTCGCCCGGGCCTTCGATGTTCGACACGCAGCGGCCGCAGATGTCGGGATGCTCGGCATGGTTGCCGACATCGTCGCGATGCTGCCAGCAGCGCGCGCATTTGCGCTTGTCGGTGGGCATGGCGGCGACAGTGATCGCGCTGCTGTTGGTGTCGACAGCGATCGATACGTCGCCGCTGATGAACAGAAACCGCAGCTCATCGACCAGCGGCGACAGCCAGTTCTGGTCGGACACGCCGCAGTGCAAGGTGATCTCCGCGTCCAGCGCCGCGCCGATCGTGCCGCTGGCGCGTATCGGTTCGAGCACCTTGGCGACCTGCTCGCGCAGTGCCAGCAGCGCATCGACCTCCTTGGCCGACAGCGCGGGCGTGTCCGGCAACGGCGCGAGACCGTCGTACCAGGTCGCGAACAGCACATTGCTCTTGCGCTGCGCATCGTTGGAAGCGCTGGGCAAATAGCCCCACAGCTCGTCGGCGGTGAACGACAGGATCGGCGCGACCCAGCGCACGAAGGCCTCGCTGATGCGGTACATCGCGCTTTGCGCGCTGCGCCGGCCGCGCGAGTCCTCGGCCATGGTGTACAGGCGGTCCTTGGTGACGTCAAGGTACAGCGAGCCTAAATCGACGCTGCAGAAATTGAGCAGCATCTGCACGATCGCCGCAAAGTCGTAGCGCGCATAGGCCGCGACGATGCGTTCCTGCAAGTCATGCGCGCGGTGCACGATCCAGCGATCGAGCGCGACCATGTCCTCGAGCGGACGCAGGTGCACGGCGGGGTCGAAACCGTGCAGATTGCCGAGCAGGAAGCGTGCGGTGTTGCGCAGGCGCCGGTAGGCGTCGGCGTTGCGCTTGAGGATCTCCTGCGACAGCGACATCTCGTTGCTGTAGTCGCTTGAGGCGATCCACAAGCGCAGGATGTCGGCGCCGAGCGTCTTCATGATGTCCTGCGGCTCGATGCCGTTGCCGAGCGACTTGGACATCTTGCGGCCGTGCTCGTCGACGGTAAAACCGTGCGTCAAGCATTGCCGGTACGGCGCGGCGTGGTCGATCGCGATGCCGCTGAGCAGCGACGACTGGAACCAGCCGCGGTGCTGGTCGGAGCCTTCGAGATACAGGTCCGCCGGCTTGCCCAGGCCTCTTGCTGCGAGCACGCCCTCGTGGGTGACGCCGGAGTCGAACCACACGTCGAGAATGTCGGTGACCTTGTCGTAGTCGACCGCCTCGTCGCCGAGCAGCTCGGCGGCGTCGAGCAAATACCAGACATCCACGCCGCCCTGCTCGACGCGATCGGCCACGGCGCGCATCAGCGCGACGCTGCGCGGATGCACGTCGCCGGTTTCGCGATGCACAAACAACGCGATCGGCACGCCCCAGGTGCGCTGGCGCGAGATCGTCCAGTCCGGTCGTCCCTCGACCATGCCGGCGATGCGCGCCTCGCCCCAAGCCGGATACCAGGTGACGTGCTTGATCGCGGCCAGCGCGTCGCGGCGCAGATGCGCCTGGTCCATCGAGATGAACCACTGCGGCGTCGCGCGGAAGATCACCGGCGTCTTGTGTCGCCAGCAGTGCGGATAGCTGTGGGTGAACTTCGAAAACGCCAGCAGCGCGCCGCTGTCGCGCAGCACCTCGACCAGCACCTCGTTGGCCTTCCAGATGTGCAGGCCGGCGAGTTCGACGCCGCGTGCCGGCGGCGTGCTCGGCAAATACACGCCGCGGCCATCGACCGGGGTGATCTGCGCGGCGCTGTAGCGGTCGAGCAGGCCGTACTGGCGGCTGACGACGAAGTCTTCCTGCCCGTGACCGGCCGCGGTGTGCACCGCGCCGGTGCCCTCCTCGGCCGAGACGTGATCGCCGAGGATCAACGGGATGTCGCGCTCGGCATAGAACGGATGCGCGAGCACGATGCGATCGAGCGCGGCACCGCTGGCGCGGCCATGGACCGTGGCGTCACTGATGCCGTAGCGATGCAGCACCTTGTCGACCAGCGGCTCGGCGATTACCAGCCAGCGGCGCGTGCCGTCGTGCGCCGGCCCTTCGACCAACGCGTAGTCGAGCTGCGCGCCGAGCGACACCGCGATCGATGCCGGCAGCGTCCACGGCGTGGTGGTCCAGATCGGCACCGCGATGGTCACGCCGTCGGGCACGCCGGTGCCGAACGCGCGGGCGAGCGCTTCCGGATCGCGCGCGGCATACGCGACATCGGCTGCCGGCGACTCCTTGTCCTGGTATTCGATCTCGGCCTCGGCCAGCGCCGAGCCGCAGTCGAAGCACCAGTACACCGGCTTGACGCCGCGCAGCAGGTGGCCGTTTTCGACGACCTTGGCGAGCGCGCGGATTTCGTCGGCCTCGAACCTGAAATCCATCGTGCGATACGGATTGTCCCAATCGCCGATCACGCCGAGGCGCTTGAAATCCTTACGTTGCACGTCGATCTGCGCGGCGGCGTACTCGCGACACTGCTGCCGGAACGCCATCGCGTCGAGCTTGACGCCGACCTTGCCGTATTTCTTTTCGATCGCGATCTCGATCGGCAGGCCGTGGCAATCCCAGCCGGGAATGTACGGCGCATCGAAACCGGCGAGGGTTTTCGACTTGACGATAATGTCCTTGAGGATCTTGTTGACCGCGTGGCCGAGATGGATCGCGCCGTTGGCATACGGCGGGCCATCGTGCAGCACGAACATCTCGCGGCCACGGGCGTTGTCGCGCAGCTGTGCGTAGAGACCGTCGGCCTCCCAGCGCGCGAGGATCTCGGGTTCGCGCTTGGGCAAGTCGCCGCGCATCGGGAACGCGGTCGCCGGAAGATGCAGCGTCGCCTTGTAGCGGGTGTTGCCGGAATCCTGGGTCACGCGGTCGCCCGTTGTTGGTCGTGAGGGTTTGAGTGTTCAAGTCGCGCATGCTGGGCGAGCACGTCGCGTGCGCGCACTGAGTCGAGATCCATCTGCGCGACCAGTGCCGGCAGCGTGTCGAATGTTTCCTCGTCGCGCAGCCATGCGACGAACTCGACCTCGATGCGCCGGCCGTACAGGTCGCCGTCGAAATCGAACAGATGCGCTTCGAGCAGCGGCTCGACACCGCCGACGGTCGGGCGCGTGCCGAAGCTCGATACCGACGCCATCGGCTGCGCGGTCACGCCGTGCACGCGCGTGGCGTAGATGCCGTGCAACGCCGGGGTCTTGTGGAAGCGCAAGTTGGCGGTCGGGTAGCCGAGCGTGCGGCCGAGCTGACGTCCGCGCACGACGCGGCCATCGATCGCATACGGCTGGCCGAGCAGCCGCGCCGCGGTATCGAACTCGCCCGACTGCAGCGCCGCGCGGATGCGCGTGCTCGACACGCGCTCGCCGTCGAGCGACACCGGCGCAATCGCGTCGGCGACGAAGCCGTGCAGCGCGCCTTGGCGACGCAGCATGTCGAGATCGCCGAGCCGGCGGTTGCCGAAGCGGAAGCCCGGTCCGACAAACACCTCGCGCGCGGCGAGCCGGCCGATGAGCACCGTCTGCACGAAGGCCTCCGCGCTCATCGCCACCATCTCGGCGTCGAAGCGCAGCAGGCCGACCAGGTCCGCGCCGAGCGCGCGCAGGCCTTGGTAGCGGCGGCGCGGCAGGCACAGCCGCGGCGGCGGCGCGGCGGGCGCGAAGAACTCGCGCGGCAGCGGCTCGAAGCTCAGCGC
>JBOHYD010000371.1:0-3727 GCA_050737635.1 Luteimonas sp.
CGCTGCGCGTGGCGGCCGCCTGCAACATGGGTAGCGCCAGATCCATCGCAATGATGCGCGCGCGCGGAAACCGTTTGCGCATCGCGGTCGCCGCGGTCGCCGGTCCGCTGCCGAGATCGAGTACGACTTCGGGCACGCGCTCGTCGAGATAGTCGAGGGCTTCCAGCAGCCGAGATTCGACCTCGTGCTGCAGCGCCGCGGCCGCCGAATAACCCGACGCGGCGCGCGAGAACGCGCGGCGCACCTGGCGCGGGTCGAACACCGGGGCAGTCACGGTTGGCCTCGTGTGCACATTGCAGCGGCACCATCGTGCCGTCGCGCGCCGCTGCGCGGCTGTTGCTCGTCTCCCGCGCACACGCGCAGGCCCAGCGTCTTGGGTTGTTTGCGCAAATGCATAGTCATTGGCTCCCCGTGTTTGAGGAGATGACGGCTGCGCTGTCGAAAAATTGATGCAACAGCCCCGCCACCTCGTCGGCGTGCGTCAAAAACGGCGCGTGCGCGCCGAGCTCGATGCTCACGCACTGCGACTGCTTCGCGCACGCGGCGGCGGCGCGCAGCGCGCGCGGATCGACCAGGCGGTCGCGGCGTCCGGCAATCCACAGATTCGGCACCGACAGCGCCGGCAGGCAGGCGCGCAGGTCGCTGGTCTTCAGCAAGTCGAGGCCGTCGGCGAGCACCGCAGCGGCCGGCTCGCCGCGCGCGAACAGCGCCGCGCGCAGCGCGCGCAACTCGCCCCTGGCATCGCTCGAACCCAAGGCTTCGAGCGCGATGAAGCGGTCCAGCGTCGCTCGCCAGTCGTCGCGCAGACCGGCGGCGAAGTCGTCGAAGATCTCCGCCGACATGCCCCAGCGCCAGCGTCCGGGCGTGCCCGCAGCGGACGCGACGTCGGCCTCCTCGCGCACAAAGCGCGGGCTCGCGCACAGCATCGCCAATGCACTCACGCGATCGGGGTGCGCGGTGGCGGCTTTCAACGCGACCAGTCCGCCCAACGACCAGCCGCACCACGCTGCCACCGGCACTTGATCGATGATCGCCTCGACGCAGGCGTCGAGCGTCAGCGGCACGCCGCTGTCGCGGCTGTGACCGTGGCCCGGCAGATCGACGAGATGCAGGCGATAGCGATCGCGCAGGCGATCGACCAGCGGTGCGAACACGCCGCCGTGCATCGCCCAGCCGTGCAGCAGCAGCAACGGCGGGCCGTCGCCGACCACCGCGACATGCAGGCGCGCGGGCGCGCTCATGCGCTGCGATCCGTGCGCAGCGCGTGCCGGTCATGCGCATCTTCAACGCATGCGCCAGGCGCGGCCAATGTGCCACGGCGATCCCGCGACAGTTCGCGCCTCACCGCGACGCACTGGCCGTTGCGCCGCTGCCGGTCGGTTTGATCGCGCCGCGCGCATCCAATCCGCCGCAGGCATCGCGCGCCTGCGCGAGCGCGGCGATCAGCGTTTCGACCTCGGCCGGCGAATGCAGCGCGCTCAGCGTGATGCGCAGCCGCGCGCGGCCTTCGGGCACGGTCGGCGGGCGGATCGCCGTGACCCACACCCCCTGCGCCTCGAGCGCCTGCGCCATTGCGACCGCGCGCGCGTCGCTACCGCAGAGCAGCGGCTGGATCGGCGTGTCCGATAGCGACAGTGGCAGACCATGACCTGCGGCCAAACGGCGGAACTGCGCGATCAGCGCCAGCAGCTTGTCGCGACGCCAGCTCTCGTGACGCGCGAGCTTGACCGCCGCCAGCGACGCCGCGGCCTGCGCCGGCGGCAGCGCAGTGGTGTAGACATAGGGCCGCGCGGTCTCGGCGAGATGCTGGATCAACGCGTCGTCGCCAACCACCAGCGCACCATAGCCGCCGAGCGCCTTGCCGAGGGTCACCAATTGCAGCAGCGCGGCGCCGGCACGCAGCCGCGCCGCCGCAACGCTGCCGCGACCGTCGGGGCCGAGCACGCCGACGCCGTGGGCGTCGTCGACGTACAGCAGCGCCGACTGCGCCTGCGCGACCAATGCCAGCTCGCGCAGCGGCGCGAGATCGCCGTCCATGCTGAACACGCCGTCGCTGGCGATGACCGCCGCGCCATCCGGGTGGCTGCGCAGTTGGCGCAGCGCGCCTTCGGCATCGTTGTGCGGGTAGCGGCGCAGCCGGCAGCCGGCGAGCCGCGCGGCGTCGATCAGGCTGGCGTGGTTGAGGCGGTCCTGCACGCAGACGTCGTCGTCGCCGAGCAGCGCCTGCAGCACGCTTAAGTTTGCGAGAAAACCGCTGCCGAACAGCAATGCGCGCGGCGCACCGAGCCAGTCGGCGATCTCGCGCTCGAGCGCGTCGTGGACGGCGTGATGCCCGCAGACCAGATGCGAACCGGTGCTGCCGACGCCGTCGCGCGACGCGCCGTCCTGCAGCGCGTTGACCACGCCGAACTGCCGCGATAGGCCGAGGTAATCGTTGCTGCAAAAATTCAGCAGCCAGCGCGGCGTGCCGTCCGCCGCGAGCACCTCGCAGCGCATGCCGTCGTGGCGACTGACCGTGCGCCGCGCACGCGTGCGTCCGGATGCTGTGCGTTCGGCGCGCAGCGCGGCGACGCGGGCGTGCAGGTCGGGCCGCGCCATCGCTCAGGCCGCTTGCGTGGTCGCGCCGTCGGCACGCGCCGCAGCGGCGTGCGGTTCGACGATCGCGGCATGCACGGTCGACGCGTGATCGTGATCGGCGGCATCGACGCCGACCGGCATCGGCCGCAGCCCGAGCCGGGCAAACAGCGCCTGATCGCGTGCGGTGTCGGGGTTGCCGGTGGTCAGCAACTGCTCGCCGTAGAAAATCGAGTTGGCGCCCGCGGCAAAGCACAGCGCCTGCAACTCATCGGACATCGATTCGCGTCCTGCCGACAGCCGCACCATCGAGCGCGGCATGGTGATCCGCGCCACCGCGATGGTGCGCACGAACTCGAACGGATCGAGCTCGGCAGTGCCGTGCAGCGGCGTGCCTTCGACCTGCACCAGGCGGTTGATCGGTACCGAATCCGGATGCGCGGGCAGGGTGCTGAGCGTGTGCAGCAGGCCCGCGCGCTGGCGGCGCGACTCGCCCATGCCGACGATGCCGCCGCAGCAGGTCTTCATGCCGGCGTCGCGGACGTGGGTCAGCGTGTCGAGGCGGTCCTGCATCTCGCGGGTGTGGATGATGTCGCCGTAGTACTCAGGATCGGTATCGATATTGTGGTTGTAATAGTCGAGGCCGGCGTCCTTGAGCGCGCTCGCCTGGGTACCGCTGAGCATGCCGAGGGTGGCGCAGGTTTCGAGGCCGAGGGCTTTCACTTCGCGGATCATCGCCGCCACCTTGGGGATGTCGCGATCGGCCGGCGAACGCCACGCCGCACCCATGCAAAACCGCGACGCGCCGGCGGCCTTGGCCTGGCGCGCTTTATCGAGCACCGCGTCGAGCGTCATCAGCTTCTGCGCCTGCACCCCGGTGTGGTAGCGCTGCGCCTGCGGGCAGTACGCGCAGTCCTCGGGGCAGCCGCCGGTCTTCACCGACAGCAAGGTGCTGACCTGCACCTCGGCCGGGTCGAAATGCCCGCGATGCACGCTGGCCGCGCGGAACAGCAGCTCGGTGAACGGCAGCTCGAACAGCGCCTCGATCTCGCTGCGCGCCCAGTCATGGCGCAGTTCGGCGGGCGCGACGGACGCGGGCGTGCGGACTTTTCTGACGGCTGGCATGGGCATGTCCCGACTCACACGGCAAGGC
>JBOHYD010000372.1:0-2259 GCA_050737635.1 Luteimonas sp.
CGGCACCTTGCGCATGCGCAAGGTGCCGCTGGGAATCAGCGGCAGGCCGTCACCGATGCGTTTGCTCAACGCCGCCAATGCAGCCGAAATTCCCTGCGGCGTGCCGCCGAGTGGCGCGTACTGCGCACCCGCCGCGACCCGCGCCTCACCGCGATCGGACGTCGACTTCCATTGCGCCTTGCCGTCGGCGATCGAGAACGTCTCCTCGACCGGCGCACCGAAGGTCGACGTGCCCTTGACGGTATAGGTCTTGAAGGTGCCGTCCTCGGCGAGCGTGTACTGCTCCTTGAGTTCCGGTCCGCGGCCATTGTCCTTGAAGGTGAATTCCACCGTGGTCACGCCGTCGTCGCGATGGCTGACCACCTGCTGTCCAGCGCGCTTGCCGCCGTCGACGAGGGCGACGTACCTGATAGTCTCGGCGGACCACGCGCACGCGCACGCCAGCAGGATCGGAAACAACAACCAACGACTTGCGACGCGCATGCGTTTCATGGCGGATTCCCGGTTTGACGTTGCCCCCTGTCGACCCACGGCACGTCGGTCTTGTTGCCGTGCGTGCCGCCGCGCCGAGTCTAGCCGCACGCCATCGCGGCCGCATGTGCTTCTCGCGTCGGTAGCCGCCCTACACCCCTGCCATTGGTCACGGGCCGTCGCCGCGCGCGTCGGGTAGGCTGCCGGGGTTTTCATGATGAGGAACCGCCCGATGAAGCACCCGCTGCCCCTGGCACTCGCCATCGCCATCACCGGTGCGTCGATCGCGCCCGCGCTCGCACAGACCGCCGACACCACCAGGCCCGCCATGATCGCCTCCGCCAGCCCCTTCGCCGCCGACAGCCCGCTGCCGCTGCACTATCCGCAGTTCGACAGGATCGCCGACGCCGATTTCGCCCCGGCTTTCGACGCCGGCATGGCCGAGGACCGCAAGGAGGCCGAGGCGGTCGCCAACGATCCGGACAAGCCGACCTTCGACAACACCATCGTTGCGCTGGAGCGGTCCGGCCAGCTGCTCGACCGCGCGACGATGGTGTTCTTCAACCTCGTCGGCACCGACACCAATCCGACTCGCGAGACCCTGCGCGCCGACTACGCGCCGAAGTTCTCCGCGCACAACGACGCGATCCGTCTCAACCCGAAACTGTTCGCGCGCATCAAGGCCTTGTACGACCAGCGCGCCACGCTCGGCCTCGACGCCGAAAGCGCGCGCCTGATCGAGCGCTACTACACCAGCTTCGTGCGCTCCGGCGCCAACCTCAACGACGCCGACAAGACTCGGCTGAAGACCATCAACAGCGAGCTCGCCAAGCTCGGCACGCAGTTCAGCCAGAACGTGCTGAAGGAAGTCAACGACTCCGCCGTCGTCGTCGACAACAAGGCTGAGCTCGACGGTTTCAGCGACGAGCAGATCGCTGGCGCCGCCGCTGCGGCCAAGGAGCGCAAGCTCGACGGCAAGTACGTGATCACCCTGCTCAACACCACCGGCCAGCCGCCGGAGTCGCAGCTCACCAACCGCGGCATCCGCGAGCGCCTGCACAAGGCGTCGGTGGCGCGCAACAGCCGCGGCAACGCCTTCGACAACACCGCGATCGTGTCGCAGGTGCTCAAACTGCGCGCCGAGCGCGCCAAGATGCTCGGCTACCCGACCTACGCCGCCTATGTGCTCGACGACGAGACCGCAAAGACGCCGCAGACGGTCAACGACATGCTCGGCAAGCTCGCGCCGCCGGCGGTGGCCAACGCCAGAAAGGAAGCCGCCGATCTGCAGGCCGCGATCGACCGCGAGCACGAGGCCAAGGGCGAGCGGAGCTTCACCCTGGAGCCGTGGGATTGGGCGTTTTATAGCGAGAAGGTGCGTCAGCAGAAGTTCGACTTCGACGAGTCGCAGCTCAAGCCTTATCTCGAGATGAAGAACGTGCTTGAGAACGGCGTGTTCTTCGCCGCCAACAAGTTTTACGGCATCGGCTTCAAGGAGCGCACCGACCTGCCGAAGTACCGTGCCGACATCTGGACCTACGATGTCACCGACAGTGACGGCACGCCGTTGGCGATCTTCATCTTCGACCCCTACGCGCGCGCGTCCAAGCGCGGCGGGGCATGGATGAACAGTTACGTCAACCAGTCCGGGCTGATGGGCACCAAACCGGTGGTCGCCAACCAGCTCAACATCCCCAAACCCGGTGAAGGCAAGCCGACGCTGTTGACCTGGAGCGAGGTGACGACCACGTTCCACGAGTTCGGCCACGCACTGCACGGCATGTTCTC
>JBOHYD010000373.1:0-5655 GCA_050737635.1 Luteimonas sp.
GCCCCTGCCATGCCATCGAAGCCGGTGCGAGATGCCATTGCGGGTGTCCGGGGATACCAGCGACATCATAGTTGCTGGCCTGATGGCATGCCTGGCAACGCAAGCCTGGCACCCCGAATCCGTCCGCGCCGCGGCGCACGGCAGGCTCGTGCGCAAGCCCCTGGTCCGACTGCAGCGGCCGATCCGTCACCGGATGGCAGTTCACGCAGCGTGGGTGCTGAAGCACTTTACCTGCTTCGCGGAACAGTGCGGCGGAGCGTTGGGGGAGATCGGTGATCGTCGCGAACGCGGCCGGCGACCGCAATGTCTGCTTGCCCTGGGCAGGTGCCGTCCCTGGGGTTGACCAAACGACCGAGGCGGCGGCGATTGCAAGCGCCAGTCCGCATGCACTAAACCAGTCGCGGCGTCGGTCTTTAATGCGAAGGGGGGGTGTGGGCATACGGTGGTCTGCTCGCTTAACATGTGGTTGAAAACGCACTGCCTGTGCGTTTTTCAAGTCGCCAGTCCGGTCCATGCCCGAACTGTCTCCCGACGAATCAAGCGCTCACGCGCTGGCTCCGTCGACGCGACCCTCCTTGGCCGCCCTAGCAGGGTGTTTTTCAACACACTGCTAAGAAGGGAAACATTATTACCACAGCGCGCGGCATTCAGCATCTGTCGTCTTGTGGCCAGCCGTACTACTCAAGTACGTCACTTCGGCGCACGCGGCTCTATACTCGCTAGCTGTCGCGGCAGTGAGGCCGGATGGACGCCAGTGGGGTCAGTCACTTGGCGATGATTTCAACACCAAAATCCGATCCGCGGTGACGCGATCCGTCGCACTTTCGCCGCTTAAGGCTCTCCGACCGTCGCATGCGCCTGTCCACGATCAAGCTGTCCGGTTTCAAATCGTTCGTCGACCCGACCACCTTGCACCTGCCGACCAACATGACCGGCGTGGTCGGGCCCAACGGCTGCGGCAAGTCCAATATCATCGATGCGGTGCGCTGGGTGATGGGCGAGAGTACCGCCAGCCGCCTGCGCGGCGATTCGCTGACCGACGTGATCTTCTCGGGCAGCTCGGCGCGCAAGCCGGTGTCGCAGGCGACGGTGGAGCTGATCTTCGACAACTCCGACCACGCCATCGCCGGCACGGCATCCGCTGGACAATTTGCCGCGTTCAACGAGATTTCGGTCAAGCGCAGCGTGTCGCGTGACGGCAACAGCAACTACTACCTCAACGGCGGCAAGTGTCGGCGACGCGACATCACCGATCTGTTTCTCGGCACCGGCCTCGGCCCGCGCAGCTATTCGATCATCGAGCAGGGGATGATCAGCCAGATCATCGACGCCAGGCCCGAGGACCTGCGGGTGTTTCTCGAAGAGGCCGCCGGCATCTCCAAGTACAAGGAGCGCCGCAAGGAAACCGAGACCCGCATCCGCCACACCCGCGAAAACCTCGACCGCCTCAACGATCTGCGCGAGGAGGTCGGCAAACAACTCGACCACCTCAAGCGCCAGGCGCGGCAGGCCGAGCAGTACACCGCGATCCAGGCCGAGCGCCGCATCAAGGATGCCGAATGGAAGGCGCTGGAGTTCCGCGCCCTCGACGCGCAATTGCAGACGCTGCGCGAGGGCCTGTCGCAGGAAGATACGCGCCTGCAACAGCTGATCGCCGAGCAGCGCGAGGCCGAGCGCGAGATCGAGACCGGCCGCGTGCGCCGCGAGCAGTCGGTGGAGGCGCTCAACACCGCGCAGGCCGCCGGTTACGAGGCCGGCGGCAACCTCGCGCGCCTCGAGCAGCAGATCACCCACCAGCGTGAGCTCGGCGAGCGCCTGCAGCGCGCGCGCGATGAGGCGCAGTCGGCGATCACCGAACTGGTCGCGCACATCGACGATGACGGCGCACGGTTGCAGGCGCTGCAGACGGCGATCGCCGATACCCAGCCGCGGCTTGCCGGCCTACAGGCCGACGATGGCCTGCGTCAGGACGCCCTGCGCGATGCCGAGACCGCGCTCGCCGACTGGCAGCAGCGATGGGGTGCGCACAGCACCGCGCAAGCTGAAGCCGCGCGCGCCGGCGATGTCGAACGTACCCGTGTCGACTATCTCGACAAGCAGGCCTTCGACGCCGATCGCCGCCGCGGGCAGCTGACCAGTGAGCGCACCGGGCTCGATCTCGACGCGCTCAGCGCTGCGTTCGCGGCGATCCAGTCGCAGCACGACACCCAGAAGGCGTCGCTCGACGCGCTCGGCGGCGATCTCGACGCACGCAAGCAATCCGTCGTCGCGCTGCAGGATCAGCAGCGCAGCGCGCAGAGCGAACTCGCCGAGGTGCGCAAGACCGCGCAGGCCGCACGCGGCCGGCTGTCGTCGCTGGAGACGCTGCAGTACGCCGCGCTCGGCCAGGAGCAGGGCGCGGCGGTCGCGTGGCTCAAGCGCCACGGCCTCGACAGCGCCACGCGCGTCGGCGAGACGCTGCAGGTCGAGCCGGGTTGGGAGAACGCGGTCGAAGGCGCGCTCGGGCAATTGATCGAGGGCGTGCTGGTCGAGTCGCCCGAATCGCTCGTCGACGCGCTCGGCGATCTCGGTGAAGGCCGGCTGACGCTGGTGTCGCGGTCATCCGGCGATGGCGCGTTCGCGCCGACCTCGCTGGCTGCGAAGGTGCGGGGGCCGCTGGCGATCCGTCGCTTGCTGGCCAAGCTGCACGTCGCCGAAGACCTGGCCGCCGCGCGCGCGCTGCAGGCGCAGCTCGACGACAGCGAATCCGTCATCACCCGCGGCGGCGAGCGCCTCGGTGCCGGCTGGGTGCGCGTGCTGCGCTCCGGCGCGGCCAAGCAGGGCGCGCTGCTGCGCGAGCGCGAGATGCAAACCTTGCGTGCCGAGATCGACGCGCTGCAGTCGCGCGAGGCCGAACTCGACCGCGGCATCAGCGCGTGGCGCGATCGCGCACTGGTCGCTGAGCAACAGCGCGAGGAGGCGCAACGCGCGATGTATCTCGCGCAGCGCAGCGTCTCCGAACTCGCCGGTCAGCTGCAAAGTCAGCAGGGCCGGCTCGACACCGGCCGCGCGCGTATCGTGCGGATCGATGCCGAGACCGAGCAGCTGATCGAAACCCTCGACCGCAGCCGCGAGCAGTCGCGCGCTGCGCGTTCGAGGCTCGAAGACGCGGTCGCTCGGATGGCCGAGTGCGAAGCGGCGCGATCGGGTCTCGAATCCGAGCGCCGCGCGCTCAGTGAATCTCGCGACGCCGCGCGTAGCGCCGCACGCGAGTCGCGCGACAGCGCACACGCGTTGGCGCTGACCCTGGAATCGCAGCGCAGCCAGGGTGCGGCGCTGGCGCAGTCGCTGGAGCGCATGGGCGGACAGCGCGGCCAGCTCGACATGCGCCTCGGTGAACTGTCGGCGCAGCTCGGCAATGGCGATCACCCGTTGACCACGCTCGAACAACAGCGTCAGGCCGCGCTCGAGCAACGCGTGGTCGCCGAACGCGGGCTGACGGCGGCGCGCACCGCGCTGGAAAGCATCGACGCCGCGCTGCGCGGCTTCGAGCAGGTGCGCCATCAGCGCGAGGAGCAGTCGCTCGTGCAGCGCGAGGCGATCTCGCAGCGCAGGCTCGACCAGCAGGCGCTGGTGATCCGCGCCGATCAGCTTGCTGCAGCGGTGGCCGACGGCGGATTTGTGCTCGACGCGGTGATCGCCATGCTCACCGACACCGCCGACGTCGTGAGTTGGGGAAAAGCCGTCGGCGATTTCGACGCCAAGCTGCGGCGGCTGGAGCCGGTCAATCTCGCCGCGATCGCCGAGCACGCCGAAGCCGCGCAGCGCAAGGAGTACCTGGACGCGCAGGACACCGACCTGACCACCGCGCTCGACACCCTTGAGGACGCGATCCGCAAGATCGACCGCGAGACCCGCGGCCGCTTCAAGGACACCTTCGATCGGGTCAATTCCGGCGTCCAGGAGCTGTATCCGCGCTTGTTCGGCGGCGGCCATGCCTACCTCGAACTCACCGGCGAGGACCTGCTCGACACCGGCGTCGCGATCATGGCGCGCCCGCCCGGCAAGCGCGTGTCCAACATCTCGCTGCTGTCCGGCGGCGAGAAAGCGATGACCGCCGTCGCGCTGGTGTTCGCGATCTTCCAGCTCAATCCGGCGCCGTTCTGCCTGCTCGACGAGGTCGACGCGCCGCTCGACGAGGCCAATATCGGCCGCTTCACTGCGCTGGTCGGCGAGATGAGCGAGCAGGTGCAGTTTCTGTTCGTGACCCATAACAAAGCGACGATGGAGGCGGCGCAGCAGCTGTCGGGCGTTACCATGCGCGAGCCCGGCGTCAGCCGCCTGGTGTCGGTCGACCTCGCCGAAGCCGCGCGTCTGGCGGGGGCGGCCTGAGTGCAGGGAATGGAGAATCGGCAACCCGGAATCGAAACCGCAAACGCGGTTGCTCGTGCCCTGGCGATTCCCCATTCCCTGTTCCCTGTTCTCGGCGGTTAAAGGAGTTTCGACATGTCCGACGTCTGGCTGCTGCGCATCGGGATCCTCGTCGCTGGGGTGATTCTGGTTGCCGCGATCTACGTCTACGGCCGTCCGCGCCGGCCCGGGCAGGGCCGCCGGCTGACGCCGGACGCGCGCGAGGCCGCGCGCCTGGAGCCGACGCTCGGTGCGCAGATCGAAAGCGAACTCCTGACGGTGCCGATCGTGACGAGCGAGTCGATGACGCAGTCGGAAATGGAACTGCTCGACCGCACCGTCGGCACCACCGCGGCGCTGGCCGCGAGCGAGCTCGGCAAGCGTTCCGACGAGGACTTCGACAAGATCGTCACCCTGTACGTCGCCGCGCGCGCCGGGCAAACGCTGCGCGGTCCGGACATCGTCGTCGCCGCCGAAAAAGCCGGCCTGACCTATGGCCACATGAACGTGTTCCACCGCCTGGTCGAGGGCCATCCCGAGCGCGGCCCGGTGTTCAGCGTCGCCAACATCCGCAAGCCCGGCAGCTTCGAGATGGCCGAGATCCAGGCGCTGGAAACCCCGGCGATCGCGTTTTTCCTGACCTTGCCGGCACCGCTCAACGCGCTCGATGCCTGGGAAACCATGCAGCCCACCGCACAGCGCATGGCCGAACTGCTCGACGGCGTGGTGCTCGACGAGCAGCGCAACGCGCTCGGCCGCCAGCGCATCGCGCACATCCGCGAAGAGCTGCGCACCTACGACCGCCAGCACGAAGCGCCGCCGATCACGCGCTCGCCGCGCTGGTAGCGGCTGGTGCCACGGTTTTCGCTGAGCCATCATCGCGACCGTGAAGCTTGCCGGAACGGTGGGAGTGGCCATGGCCACGGCGTGGCTTTCCGGGCCACGCCCGATCGCGCCGATGGGCGCTGCCGTCGGGGTTCCGTAAAATCCGGCCATGCCCGTCAACGCCGCCGCCCGCGTCACCGAATTGCGTTGTCTGCTCGATGACGCCAACCACCGCTACTACGTGCTCGACGATCCGTCGCTTGCCGACGCTGACTACGACGCGCTGTTGCGCGAGCTGGAAGCGCTGGAGGCCGCGCATCCGCAACTGCTGATGCCCGATTCGCCGAGCCGCACGGTCGGCGCGCGGCCGGAGTCGGGTTTTGCCGAAGTGCGCCACGCGATCCCGATGCTGTCGTTGGCCAACGCCTTCGAGAGCAGCGA
>JBOHYD010000374.1:0-3860 GCA_050737635.1 Luteimonas sp.
CAGCATCTGGCCCCGCTGTGGCGTGTGCTGCACGGCCTGGTGACCGAGACGCCGCAGCCGCACTGTGTGCCGGCGATGTGGCGCTACGCCGATGTGCGGCCTTTTGTCATGGAGTCGTGTGAACAGATCTCCACCGCCGAAGCCGAGCGCCGCGTGATGGTGTTCGAGAACCCCGGGCTGCCGGGGCAATCGCGCATCACCCAAAGCCTGTTCGGTGGCTTGCAGATCATCTTGCCCGGCGAGACCGCGCCGGCGCATCGGCATGTGGCCTCGGCGCTGCGTTTCATCATCGAAGGCCGCGACGCGTACACTGCGGTGGCCGGTGAAAAAACGATGATGGAGCCGGGCGACTTTGTCATCACACCGTCGATGACCTGGCACGACCACGGCAATGTCGGCAACGCGCCGATGATCTGGCTCGACGGGTTGGACATGCACATCGTCAACCTGATGGCCGCCAGCTTTCGCGACGGCTACCCCGGCAAGCTTCATCCGATCGACCGGCCCGAGGGCGCCGCGATGGCCGAGGCCGGCGCCAACCTGCTGCCGGTGGATCAGGAGTACGGCACGCAGACCTCGCCGATCTTCAACTACCCTTACCGCCGCACCCGCGAAGTGCTGGACCAGCTCGCACGCTTTCGCGCCATCAACGCCTGGCACGGCCACAAGATGCGCTATGTCAACCCGGTCAACGGCGGCTGGGCGATGCCGACCATCGCCACCTGGATGCAGCTATTGCCCAAGGGTTTTCAGACCCAGCCTTACCGCTCGACCGACAGCACGGTCTTCGTTGTCGTCGAGGGCAGCGGCTCAAGCAAGGTGGGCGAACAGACCTTCGAATGGGGGCCGCACGACATCTTCGTTGTTCCGAGTTGGCACACCTGCCAGCACTCGGCACAGACCGATGCGGTGCTGTTCAGTTATTCCGACCGCGCGGTGCAGGAAAAGCTCGACCTGCTGCGCGAGGAGCGGCTGTGAGCACGGCATTGGCCGTGCCCGCGCCGCCGCCGGTCACGGTGGCGGTGGCGGTGGCCGACAGTGCGCTGCGCTTTCCGGTGCGGCGCATCTACTGCGTCGGCCGCAACTACGCCGAGCACGTGCGCGAGATGGGCGGCGACGAACGTGAGCCGCCGTTCTTCTTCCAGAAGCCCACCGACGCCGTGGTGCCCGGCGGGACGCAGGTTCCGTATCCGCCGTTCACCGAGGACTTTCAGCATGAGGTGGAACTGGTCCTGGCCATCGGCCAGGAGGGCATCGACATCCGCATCGAAGACGCCGCACGCCATGTGTACGGCGTCTCGGTCGGCATCGACCTGACTCGCCGCGACGTCCAGGTCGTCGCGCGCAAGACCGGCCGGCCGTGGGAGATCGGCAAGTCCTTCGACCACTCCGCGCCTTGCGGCGAGATCGTGCCACTGGCCGATCGACCGCTGCCGGCGCAGGGCCATATCGAGCTCAGCGTGAATGGCCAGGTCCGGCAATCCGGCGATCTGGCCCAGATGATCTGGTCGAGCGCGGAAGTCGTCAGTAAGCTGTCGCACCAATACCGGCTGATGCCAGGTGACCTGATCTACACCGGGACACCGGCAGGCGTGGGGCCGCTGCGGCCGGGCGACGAGGTCAACGCGCGCATCGACGGTATCGGCAGCATCGACATCAGCATCGTGGCGCAGCGCGTGTGAGTAGGCCGCCTACCGGAGCTGCGCTATCGTCGCCAGCATCGTGTCGTTGAATCGGATACCTGCATGCCACCGAACAACAAGCCGGTCGTCAAATCAGCCGATCGGGTGCTTGATCTGCTCGAAACACTGGCTGCCAAGGGCCGACCGCTGACCCATTCGGAGTTGTGCGTCGAACTTGGCATTCCGAAGAGCAGTCTGTCGCAACTGGCCGGCAATCTGGTCGAACGAGGCTACCTGCGCTTCACACCGGGGCCGAACACCTATGCGCTTGGCGAGAGTGTGTCGCGCCTGGTCAGCAAGTACCGGCGCGGCCTGGCGTTGCTGGAGTTGGCGCAACCCCTGACCGAGCGCATCACTCGCCTGACCGGCGAATCGTCGTCGCTGAACCTGCGCCGTGGCGACCTGGTGCAGCGCGTCTGCGGCGTGAACTCCACCCAGTCGCTGACCTATTCGATGACGGTCGGGGAACTGGCGCCGATGTACGCGGTTTCCGCCGGCAAGGTACTGCTGGCTTTGCTGGACGAAGCCGAGCTCGACGCCTACTTAGCGCGCACACCGTTGAACCCGATCACCAAGCACACGATCACGACGGTCACGGCGCTGCGCCGCGAGTTGAAGACCGTTCGCCGCGAAGGGGTTGCTTGGTCGGTCGAAGAGTACACACCGGGCATCGTCGGCGTCGCGGTGCCGGTGCTCGATGCCACGGGCGCACCGGCGGGCGCATTCAACATCTCGGTGCCGAGCGTTCGCGACGACCCCGAGCGCCGCCGCCGCCTGGTCGCGACCTTGCAGGATGCGGCGCTGAGCCTGCATAAGGATCTGATCGCTGCGCAGGGCCAGCCACCGACGTAGCGGCCGCTCACAGCGCGGGCGCGACGACATCCACGCGGCACCGCGCTCGGCATCAGACCAAGGGACCCACATGGCATGATTGCTCGTGCATGCCGCGATCGAGGCACTCCGCGGTTTCCCCGGCTCGCCGGCACGCACGACGCCCGAATCGACGCCGGCACGTTATCCTGAGCATCGCACCCGCGATCGCGCGTGTGCGGCCGCTTCACTGCGCGCGTTGCCACTCTCTATTTGTCTCGCCATGCGCTTGCCGGAGCACAGCCAATGACACCCGAGCAGCTGCTGTCCAACTACGGTCCGCGCGAGTCGATGGAGTACGACGTGGTCGTTGTCGGTGGCGGTCCCGGCGGGTTGTCGACGGCGATCCGGCTCAAGCAGCTGGCCACCGAATCCGGCCGCGAGGTGTCGGTGTGCGTGCTCGAAAAAGGCTCCGAGGCCGGCGCGCACATCCTGTCCGGCGCGATCATCGATCCGCGCGCGCTCGGCGAGCTGATCCCGGACTGGCAGGCACTCGGCGCGCCGCTAACCCAGGCGGTGACCGCCGACGAATTTCTGTTCCTGAGTGAGTCCGGCGCGCGCGCGACGCCGGCGTTGCTGCTGCCGGACTGCTTCAAAAACCACGGCAACTACATCGTCAGCCTCGGCGCAGTCACGCGTTGGTTGGCGCAGCAGGCCGAGGCGCTCGGCGTGGAGATTTTCGCCGGCTTCGCCGCCGCCGAAGTGCTGTATGGCGACCGCGGCGCGGTGGTCGGCGTGGCGACCGGCAATGTCGGCATCGGCAAAGACAATGCGCCGACCGACCAATTCCAGCTCGGCATGGAACTGCGCGCCAAGTACACGGTATTTGCCGAAGGCTCGCGCGGCCAGCTCGGCCGCGAGTTGATCGCCAAGTTTTCGCTCGACTCAGGCCGCGACCCGCAGAGCTACGGCATCGGCCTGAAGGAGCTGTGGCAGGCCGATCCGACGAAGCATCGCCCCGGCCTGGTCGTGCACACCGCCGGCTGGCCGCTGGCCTCCGACACCTACGGCGGCTCGTTCCTGTATCACGCCGAGGACGGCAAGATTTCGATCGGCTTTGTGGTCGGGCTCGATTACAAGAATCCGTGGCTGAGTCCGTTCGAGGAGTTCCAGCGCTTCAAGACCCATCCGGCGATCCGCGCGCATCTCGAAGGCGGCACGCGCATCGGCTACGGCGCGCGCTCGATCACCGCCGGCGGCCTGCTGTCGCTGCCAAAGACCGTGTTCCCCGGCGGCGCGCTGGTCGGCTGCGAGGCCGGCTATCTCAATGCCAGCCGCATCAAGGGCAGCCACGCCGCAATCAAGACC
>JBOHYD010000375.1:0-6713 GCA_050737635.1 Luteimonas sp.
ACATCAGGCAATCGTCCTTGGCACACTACGAGGAAATCCGTGCTGTTGCCGAATTCTCGGGTTAGATCATCTGCCGGGAAAGTGCCGGGGCCGGGTGCGATTTTGAATAGCTCGACCAGCATTGACGCCAGTGCGGTTAGAGCGTTGAAATCATTGCCGTCTAGCTGCCTAGATCGTGGCCAGTACGAATGCGTCAGCTCCGAGGACGCCTCTCGAAGCCAAGAATCATGATGGAGTGATTTCGTCTCAGGCAGGTCGAGGTACATCACCCTGTCCACCTCGGCCCACAGATCAGCCAGTTCGCAGAGCACGCCGTGCAGCGATGCAGTTGATCTTGCTGAGGTTGCCAGTTGGCGTGTAGCCGCATCCCAGCGGCTATAGAGCGCGGCGGTAATATGGCGGTGGTTCGCGTCACCAATCCCGAAGGTCAGCAACACATCGCTACTGGGGCCGATAGCAAGCGTCATGAAATTCAGATGGTCGGCATAGTGCCGTTCTGCTATACCTGCACAGGCCAATCGCTGTTCGATCAAAGCACTGAATTGCATATGGGCATACGCCCAGCGACCGGTTTCTCGCAGTGTTTCAAACTGCTTTTCACGCTCGGCATCGCTAGGGTCGAACATCACTGGACTACGCGCCTAGCCTGCTGTGTGATGGCGCGACGCTGGGCCTGTTCGACTTGGCCGCGCCGGCGGGCCAGCTTCTGGCTGGTGTAGACGGCCAATAGCGCTTCGACGCGCTGTTCTTTGCGGCGGATCGCATCGGCTAAGAAGATCGACACGCCGTTGGCGCGTGCGTAATCCACCCACAGGGCGCGGCTGCTGACCTTGGTCAGCTCGTTGGCCCAGTCCGCCGACTGGAACCGCCGCACAGCTTCGGTCGCCGTCATTTCGTTCGCGGACATGGCCTCATAGGCACCGACCGGCGGCCCCGGCAGCGCGCCGTACCCGTCCGAATCGGACAGGAACTCTTCGATGGGCTTCCCGGCCTGTTGCGCGAGGATGAGCTGCGCATTTCCGGCGGCTGCGTCCACAGGCGCATACGCACCATCCGGCGGCGAGCCGCCCGGTGGTACGGAACCGAAGATGATGCGGTGCTGTTCTTTTGTGTCGCGCCCGAGCATCGCATCAAGGCGCTTGTCCTTGAACGGGTATGCCTTGCAGAAGAAGGGCGCGGGATCGGTTTTGAAGCCCACGGCGGCCATCGCGTGCCGTGCCTGCGCGTTGAACTCATGGGGAAGCTGTGCCGGGTTCAACGACCGCAGACGGTTCGCGTGTTCGCTGAAATTGGTCTGCCGTGCCTGCCCGGCGCTCGGCACGCCATAGATGAAATGCAGGTGCGGCGCATATGAGGCATAGGCCGGGCTACCTGCCACCTTAGCGGACGTACCCCCCGCGTAGCCGATGATCTGCCCGGCCTTCACCGGCTTGCCGACTTCGACTCCTTGCGCGTAAGCAGACATGTGGTAGTACATCAGCGTATCGCCGTTCGAGCGGCGGATCGCCAGCACGTTGCCGGCACCCTTCATCGTGTTGCGTGTGCTGACCACGCCATCCGCACCTGCACGCAGCGGGGCGCCGAGGGGCGCGCGGAAGTCGAATCCGTCATGCGTGCGGCCCTTGCGCAGGTCGGCATTGATGCCGTACCGCTCCGTCACCAGCTCGGCGTCTGTTACCGACACCATGCAGGTGTCGGCCGAGGTGGGCGACGCGACGGTGAGCAGGGACAAGGTGGTGATGGAAAGGAAAGCGGCTTTCGCGGTCATGGGGCACGCTCCCGCATGCCGCAATCGATTTCGACCACATCACCAGTTGCATCCGCCACGTGCGGTGCTGTCAGACCGTTGCGCTCGGCCAGGAAGCTACGGCCCAGCCCGGCCCCGTCCTCGTCGTCCCACTCTTTCAGTCCAGCGGCCTTGATGAACTCCGGCAACGCCGCCGCGTTAATCGTATAGGTCACTCCCAGCATGTTACCGAGCTTCCATGCCGTCACTCCAATGACCGGGATGTCGTATGCCGCGATGGGCGTTGCCAGCGTCACACGCTTTTGGTCGGCTTCGATGCCGTGATCGCGAAGCACCTCGAGGGCTTCGGCGGCGGGTATGCTGCACTCAAGCACGATTCCCAGCGAAGGTGTATTGGCTGTAGGAGGCGCAGATTTATTGGCGAGCGCAGGAAAAGCCAATAGCGCGAGTGGGAGCAGCAAGTGCAAGCTTCTTTTCATTGTTGGCTCCTTTGTGCAGGCAGGTTCAAGCACCCCAGCTTTTCCACCGGAAGATCGCCCACGTCAGCGGGTACACGAAGAGTGGCGGGATGAAGACAGCCAGTGCGAGCTGCGCGATCAGCTCGGCAGTCGTGAAAGGCTCCACCCGGAAAAAGTAGGTTGCCAAACCGAATAGGCCCACGATGATGCTGCCGTGGACGGCGGTGGCCCGCCATCCCAGCAGCCGGAAAATCAGCCACGGATTGGCATGTACTAGCTTGGCGACTCGATTCAGGGATTCTTCTTGCTGCGACATTTTTTCGCGCTCCACGTCGTCGGCGACCGTCAGCAGGACGGCAAGGATTTCGGCAGGAACATCGTTCATGGGGATGCCTCCGGTGAAAAGTCATGGACAGGCTTGGTTTGGAGCCGCTCGTATAGCTTGGGAAACCACTCTGCGGCTTGTTTCTCCCGCGCCAGCAGAATCGGATCGAGGTGCGGCGAATGCCGAAGCACCTGACGATTCTTGGTCACCAGATCGCCATACTTGTTCATCGCAATGATTTGATGGGCACGTGGAGCTTGATCCAAGCCAGCGAGGGCGGCGTAGGCGATGAGCCCCAGCCCATTCATCGCGTAGGACAGCGCCGCGACCTCCTGTTGCAACTGCTGGAAACGCGGCTCCATTTGCGCGACCGCATCGTTCCACCCTTCCGTGTAGCCCGCTTCATGGCCTCTGCGAAGACCGTTTTGTGTGCCGACGGCCATGCCAGTGATTTCGGCGAGATAGTTGTCCTCAGTGCGCATGGCTTACTCCTTGGAAGAGGTGGGGGCCGCGCCCTGCGGGCCGCTGGAGAGCAAACGCGGTGGCGAACCTTTGCCAGATGGCCCGCTCCCTGCGCCGGACGGCGATCCGCCAGAGCCTCCGCCGGGCAGTTGCCGCAGACCACCACCACGGCGTCCATCGACCGGAATCGAGCCCCGGCTGGCCGCTTGCGCCATGCCGGCCCGCAGTTCGCCCTTGGCGGCGGTCTCGCCGAGATCGTGGACGCCGCCGCCGATCCATTGCAGCACTTTGTCTGGCAGCGCCTGCGGCAAGCCGAAGCTCATGTACAAGATCGGTAGCAATGTGGCCCCGAACACGATCAGCCACCATGCGAAGGTCAGGAATTCGCTGATCGCGCCGACCGTGCCGGTCGATGTGGCGACAGCACCGCGCATCGAGAAGAAGGCGCGAGCGGTGTAGTCGATTAGCGGGTCCGACACGAGAATTCCAGCAAACAGGCCGACTACGGCCAGCGCGGGCCGAGCGAACAGAGACAGGAGCAGCAGATACCCTTGTCGCTGGCTGCCGACGAAGGTGCGGTCGGGTGTCATGTGCATGACCGCCCACAACGGCGCGGCCAGACAGGCTTGGATGACGGCCAGAATCCAGCCAGCAACGACGATCATGAAGATCGTGTACGGCAATGAGGGTAGGAAAACACCGAAGTAAAAAGCCAGCGGCTCGATGTAGCCGCTGAGCGTCGCCAGACCTTTCAACGGAACTTCGATGATCCAGTCCCAGATCGGCTCCAGAATCTTGTCGAGATCGAGACCATTGCCGACACCCTTGACCGACGACAGAGTACCGCCGGCGACCCGTAGCACGGTCATGCCAGTCTTCACCGTTGCATCGATGGTTTTGATCGCAGCCAGTGCAACGGTCAGGTGATCGCCGATACATTTCATCCGGTTCAGGCTGCCACCAACTTCACCCGCCGTGCCGCACAGCGGCGTGGTGCCGTTGCTGCCGCCGCCGCCGATGGCAATGCTCACCACTTTCTGCATACTCGAATTGATCCAACTCGAAGTCTTGGCATCCATGTCCGCCCGCATCTGACCGATATTCACAGCCGCCATCGGGTCGGACGGAATCGAACTGGCGATATCCTCGGGCCGGACTTCTTCTGTCGCGTAGTCCTTGTGGCTCTCGGCCTTGCGCGTGATTTCAGCGGCCATCGACACACTGCTTGCAAACTCTGAGGCGGCAGCATTGTTGGGTAGTCCAGTCAGCGACGGCGGGCTGACGCTGCCAACGGGCTCGGCGAAAATGCTTGAGAGCTGACCGCGCACCATGCCGACACGCTGAAACCAACCCCCGGAACTGGCCCAGCCATCGGCTGTCAGCGAGTTGACGTAAGCGTTCATGCCCACGGCCAGCTGACTTTGGCTGTTGCTGGCATTGGCGGCCAACGTTTCCGCGACCTTTCCTTCGGTCTCGGTGACAATGCGGTTGAACTCGGCGGAGTTGACCTGGCCCCACGTCGATTCCGTGATCCGTGCCGGCCACGTGTTCACCCAGGTATCCAGTGCCGCCATCATTTCGACCACGGCGCGCTTCTTGGCCTCCATGCTCTGCACGCGCACCTGTTCCATCGCTTGCGCGGTGGCATCGTCACGAGTCTGCGCGATGTACTCGGCGACCTTGACCGTGCCGCACAGCGGTTCGCCGCCGGCAAGATTGGTGGTCGAATTCCGATCCTTGATCTCGAAGACGTATTCCCGCCGCCCTGCCGTCTGGAAGACCGCATCGGGCGTATTGTTGGCCCGCACGGCAGGAGCAGTCCCCGTATTCGGGTCGGCGAAAGTGACGTTGGCCGAGCGGGCGCAGTAGCTCGCGGCGGCATACTGCCGGGCGAAGTCTCGTAAGCCGTGATACGAGCCGGGATCGTTGACCGCCGCCACAAGGCCATTCGGCGACACCAAGCCCATCGCAACGCCCTTGTCGTAGGCCGAGTTGGCGAGGCCCGCGCCCCACAGGGCGAACATCATGGTGATGAGCTGGATGAAGCTATAGCCACTTGTGGTCGGCAGGAGCACCGCACCGCCGGTCACAATGCGGACCGGCGTCCACAGCGACGACCAACTCTTGCCCATTGCCTCGCCGTCGTTGGCGGTATTGAGCACGCCCATGATCGCGACGTAGGACACCACCAGCGATCCGATGACGAGAATGCCGGAGTTGAGCACGCCGAACATCGAACCGAGCAGGCTGGCCGCCGCACTGACCTGATCGGGATCGGCCCCGGCGGTCAGCTTGTCGATGACCGGCCCGAAGATATGACGAAGCATGGACACCGATTGATCGGTGCAGGGCTCCGCGTCTGGACAAGGAGAGAATGGCATTGCCATAGGAGGACCGTGACTATGAGGTGAAGGTGGCCGAGTAGTCGGGTGCTATGGCTTGCTTGGCAGCAGACCGAAACGCTTTTCGGTGATCTGTTTGCTCGTAACGATCGAGACAGTGGTCCAGCGCGTGTTCTGGTTCCCAGTCATCCAAGCCGATCAGAGCTAGCGTTTCGACCAGTGCATCGCGCAAATGCGGATACGGTACTTCGCCTAGCGAATTCGTGATTTGAGTAAGCGCATCCTTCGCGTTCAAGGCGACCAGACGCAATCGATTTAGCGATTTCCGGATTAGTTCAGCCATTCCGGGCTCAAGCCGCATTACGAATCCACTGGCGTAGAAATTGGCGAACGTGCTGGGATGGAGGCAGATCAGGCGATCCTCGTGGACGACGAGTTCGTCAGGGGAAAAGTAGGGTGCATCGCTAGACAGGTTGCACGCTTGCGTAAACCCGGTATGAGTTGGCAATGCAATTGCAGAGATGCTCAACTCTCCATCAGACAGAGGAACAATGGTCAATGCCTGCTGTGTCGCATCAAAGCGAAAGCCAGCGAAATAGCGTGAACACTTGGGTAGACCACGATCAATCACCGTAACCTTCCTCGGCCCCTGAAGAGTTGCCGGACTTACGCCGCGCTTCGCGAGCGGCCAATTCGCTATCCCCTCGACGCTTAAGACTCTGGTACCGGTCAACCGTCCAGTCGGCCTTGGACATGGCCTCACGAATTTGCAGAAGCGCTCCCAGCACGAAGCCGCGGTCCTCTTCAAGAAGGCCGGCAATATTTGCTAGGCCACCGACAGCAATTTTCAATCGAGTGAGTTGTGCGCGGCGCGCTGCTCTCTGGGCCTTGGTCTCAGCTTCTTTCAATTTCGTGAGCCGTTCGCGCTGAACGGCGACGATGCGTTCGAGGCGAGCAATTTCCAGCGCACGCTTTTCACTCATCTCGCTAGCCGGGCGTCGTCCGCGCCGAGATGCAGTTTCGGCTGAAGTTGTAGACGGGTTCGTGAGCTGTTCCATAAGCCCATCATGGATGGTGATTTCGTGTGATGTCAATACTATTGGAATAGTATAGAGTAACTAAGAGCAATTAGCTCTTACCAACACGCATCTGGCTACGAATTTGTGCAGTCATCACAGGATGCCTGACGATTCTTCATGCTTACGCAATGATTGCAAGCAATATTGGCGTTTGGCCTAAGTAAGGCCATGAGCGGCGTGTGCCGTCAATCAGATGGCATAGCAAGCCATATCCGTTCTCATCAGATATTGCGTGTTAGCAATAAATATAGTTTTCTTGTCGCTATGAAATTCTGTGGCTGCACACGCATGGTGCCAGAT
>JBOHYD010000376.1:0-5417 GCA_050737635.1 Luteimonas sp.
AAGGGGCAGTTGGACTGCCCTGGCGAGCAACCCGTGTCCGCTGCACAGCAGTTCTACAGCTTGGCTTTCTAATCCGTAGTGACCGCGTTGACTTTTCACAACTGCGGAACGCTATTGCGACAAAACCCGCCACGTCGGTCGCGCCTGTGAAGTCGTCGGCAATGACGCCGAGCGTCATTCGTCGGCCTTCGCGCTGCGCGCCCGAGCTCATTCGATCGTCACGCCCGCCGACCTGATGACGCCCGACCACTTGTTGATCTCCGACTGCAGGTAGCTCGCAAACTCTTCCGGCGTGCTGCCGACGATCTCGACGCCCATCTTGACAAGCTTGTCGCGCACGTCGGGCATCTGCAGCACCTTGACGATGTGGCTGTGCAGCGAGGCGATCACCGGTGCCGGCGTACCGGCCGGCGCGAGCACGCCGCCCCAGGACGTGGACTCGAAGTCCTTGACGCCGGCCTCGGCCACCGTGGGGTACTGGGCAAGCGACTTCGGCCGCGTCTTCGACGCGGTGCCGAGCACGCGCAGGCGGCCGCTCGCCATGATGGGTGCCGCGGCGATCGAGGTCGCGAAGGTGAAGGTCACGTGGCCGCCGATCACGTCGGTCATCGCCGGAACGTCGCCCTTGTAGGGCACGTGCACGATGTCGATGCCGGCCAGGCCCTTGAAGAGTTCCGCCGTCAGGTGCGTCGCCGAACCGGGGCCGCCGGAGGCGAACTTCACGACGCCCGGGTTGGCCTTGGCGTAGGCGATCAGCTCCTGCGTGGTTTTGGCCTGGAAAGCCGGGTTGACGAGCAGCACGATCGGCACCGTGGTCGTCAGCGTGATCGGCACGAAGCTCTTGACCGGATCGAACGGCAGCTTCGGATAGAGACCGGCATTGATCGCGTTCGGGCCGACGTTGCCCATCAGGATGGTGTAGCCGTCGGCCGGCGCCTTGGCCACCGCCTCGAGCGCAATGATGCCGTTGGCGCCCGGCCGGTTCTCCACCACGAAGGACTGGCCGTAGCTCTCGGTCAGCTTGTCGGCGATCAGCCGCGCCGTGACGTCGGACGCACCGCCCGGCGGGTACGGCACGACGAATTTCACCGGCTTGTTCGGATAGGCCTGGGCCTGGGCGGCCAAGGTGGCAGGGCCGAGCGACAGGGCTGCGAGCGCGCTCACGAGCCAACGGCGGGTCATCGATGTGTTCATGGTCATTTGCCTTTCGTTGAGGGCTTCAGGCAACGCGCTTCTCGGCAGCGGCTTCGCCGAGGAAGACGCCGGCGCGCACCAGCGCCGACTGCAGCCTGTTCATCGGCAGTTCGGGACACGGCGTGCCGCTTTGCGCCGACAGCGCGGCGGCAATGCCGGCGGACTCGCCGGTGGTCATGCAAGGCGCCATGTTGCGCGTGGCCCCGTGCGCATAGTTGCTGACCGAGATGCAGCGGCCGGCGGTGAGCAGGTTCTGCATGCCCTTGGGCACCAGCGTGCGGTAGGGGATGTCGTAGGAACCGTCGCCGCCGATGTCGATGTGCTCCTGCGACTTGCCGTCCGGGTGGTGGATGTCGACCGGGAAGCAGCCCTGGCCGATGGTGTCGGCGAACTTGCGGCCGGCGCGGATGTCGTCCTCGTTGAGTTCGTACAGGCCGTTGACATTGCGCGTTTCCCGCACGCCGACGAAGGCATTGGGCACGAAGGACGCGCGCTCGAAACCGGCGACGTGGGTGCGCAGGAAGGCGCCGAGCTTGTGCAGTTGGGCGGTCAGCTCGACCGTGGCGCGCGACAGCGCGATCGGATCATTGCCGTCGATGTTGGCCATGCGGCTGCCGTTGAAGTTCAACTGGTCCGGCCAGACAGTGTTGGTCCAGAACTGGTGGTCGTCGTGGTCGTACACGCCCATGTCGCGCAGGATCTTGTTCCAGCGCGTGAAGGTGCCGTGGAAGTAGACCGGGATCGGGTCGGCGACGCCGCGCTTGCGCGCCCAGGCCGGCGGGTGCTCCGACAGGGCCATGCAGGCGCGCGCGGTGTCAACCGAGACCACGCGCATCATCATCGACACCGGCTGCATCGCGCCGGAGCCGGTCCAGCCCGTGCGCACCGGGGCGCCGGCCATGGTCGCGAGGTCGGCGTCGCCGGTCGCGTCGACGAAGGTCCTGGCCCTCAGGGTGCCGAGCCGGCTCTTGCTGCATACGAGCACGCGCTCGACGCGGCCGTCGCGCGCTTCGGCGTCGACGAGGGCGGTGTTGTAGAGGATGGTCACGCCTTCGCGCGCCAGCATCGCGGTGGTTTCCATGCGGAACAGGTCGGCGTCGACGGGCGTCACCGAGTGCACGTAGCCCTCGGGCAGCGGCACGTGGCCGACCGCGCCGCCCTGCTCGGTGAGCCGATCAACGATCTCCTGCGCCAGGCCGTAGACGACCTGGCGGCCGTCCTTGGTTTTGTAGGTGTGGATGCACAGGCCGGTGGCGGCGTTGCCGCCGATGAAGGGACGAGGTTCGAGCAGCACCGTGCGCGCGCCCTGGCGGGCGGCGGCGATCGCGGCGCAGATGCCGGTCACTCCGGCGCCCGCAACCAGGACGTCGAAAGTGTCGTCAATCAAAGTTCCGGAATTCAGCATGATTCATCTCTCGTTTCAGTTGGGTGTGCAGCAAGTGTGGTGCAACGCAGGCCCCAATACAATTGATCAATATTGATTGATTGATCAGAGAATATCGTGAATGTCACGCTGCGCCAATTGCGCGCTTTTGTCGCCGTCGCGCAGCTCGGCGGCTTTTCGGCGGCGGCGGTGCGGCTGCACCTGACGCAGTCCGCGCTGTCGATGCTCGTGCGATCACTCGAAGACGAGATCGGCGTGCCGCTGTTCGTGCGCACGACGCGCAGCGTCAAGCTCACCGATGCGGGGCGCGACTTCCTGCCGCTCGCAGAACAGATGCTGGTCGACCTGCACAACGCGGTGGCCGACACGCGAGCGCGCGCGGAACGCGCACGCGGGCGCATCGTGGTCGCCGTGACGCCGACCTTCGCATCGACGATGCTGCCGCCCCTGCTGAGCCGCTACCGAGCAGAGCATCCCGACGTGCAGGTCGTGCTGCGCGACGACGTGTCGCCGAGCCAGATTCGCCGGCTCGTGCAGGACGGAGAAGCCGACATCGGCATCGGCCCGCTCGAGCGCGGGCAGCGCGAGCTGCTCGTGGTCGACGTGCTGATGGACGATGAACTGGTGCTCGCCTGCCCGCAAGGCCATCGGCTCGCGCGGAACAAGACCGTGGCCTGGAGCGAACTGGCGGACGTACCGGTGATCGGTTTCGCGCGCGACAACGCCTTGCAGTCACTGGTCGAAAGCGCAACGACTGCGGTCGGCCTGCGCCTGCGCACGCAGTACGAGGTGTCGTCGATCTCGACCGCGGTCGCACTCGTCGATGCGGGGCTCGGCGTCAGCGTGCTGCCGTCGTATGCCAAGCAGGTGGGCCGGCCCGAGCGCATCCAGTACCGGCCATTGGTCGATCCGGTCATCAAGCGCGACCTGTGCCTGCTGCGCCTGCGCGACCGGGCGATGTCGCCCGCGGCGCAGGCCTTCGCTGGCGTGCTGCTGGAACAGCTCGGCAGGCGGGAACTGCAGCCTGCCAAGCGCCGCCGCTAACGGCACGCGGCAGCCGAAGCAGGGACGTCTCCCAAGGAGAATTCCGGCAGATGGCCGCGACGGGTTCAATCCTTGTGCGACACGAGCCCGTGTCGCTCGAGCCACTCGGCCAGCGACTCGTCGGGGTATTCATCGAAGTGTTGGTCCCCCGGGCCATCCTGCAGCTCGACCCAGTTGGCCTTGGAGCCCAGCATCATGTGGGTCGATACCGGCGTCTTGGGCAGCGGCGTGTCGATGGCCGATGCCTGCGGGTGCACGAGATCGGGCCAGGCGGTGGCCAAAGGCGCCGCGGTGGGCACGGGGGGCACGCGGATCGGAGAACGCTTCTACGAGCCGACGGTGCTCGTAAACGCCACGGCCGACATGCTGTGCGCCAGCGAGGAAACGGTCGGCCCGGTCGCGCCGGTATTCCGGTTCGAGACCGAGGAGGAAGCCATCCGCATGGCCAACGAGACGGAGTTCGGCCTCGCGAGCAACTTCTACAGCCGCGACATGGGCCGCATCTTTCGCGTCGGCGAGGCGCTGGAGTACGGCATGGTCGGCGTCAACACTGGGCTCATCTCCAGGGTGCTGCTCGCCACCGCAATCGTTTCGGCCGTTGGCAATTGCGCGGCCTTCCGACGCGCACGCGATCTGTCGGCATGGGTGGGCATCGTGCCAAGACAGTTCTCCACCGGCGGCAACACTCGTCTGCTGGGCATTACCAAGCGAGGCAACAGCTACCTCAGGCGCTTGTTCATTCAGGGTGCCCGGGCGATTTGGGTCTGGAAGGACAAGCATCCGAATGATCCTCTGCAACGGCGGCTGATCGAGGCCACCCCAATCGTCACGGACGACTTGCCTCCAGAAAAATGGCCCGCTGAGCAGCGGCGAGTCATCGAATTTGGGAACATGCTGTGGGCAAGATCACAGCGCAGGCGCTCTCCTCACTCGCTGGCAAGGGACGCCAGCCGCAGCCTGCCCAGCGCACAGCACGGGCACTGGCCCACATCCAGCCTGGCCACGCGCTGCGTAAAGTCCTGCGCCGACTCCAGCGCTTGGGCGTTCAGGGCTGGCAGCTGCGCGTGCCTTTTCTGGGCGATAAAGCCGCACCGTACTGCGTACTGCTGGAGAACTCCGACAACGAATCCGACGCCCATGCCTGCAGCCAGTTCGAGCGTCTGCTGGAAACCCCTCACTTCGACCTTCCTATTCGCTGCATGCGATTTGGCGGCTTCGCTGAATCCTGATATTGTTTAGAAACGTTGCTTCGCATACGAATCAACTAGGGCTCGGTCCTCAAGGTTGAAGCAACGCAAGTCTTTGACCGTTCACCCTCCAGCCACCGGGAACCGGATCCCGGGGCGCTTGTGCGACAAGGAAGCTGAAATGAACCATCGCCTCTCGCCCGATGCTCGTCCCGCGCTACGCGGCCTGAAACCCGCATCGGCTCGAAGGACCGCGCTGCTCGCAGGTGCCGCGGCGGCGCTGGTGGCGCTCGCCCCCGCCGCCATGGCGCAGCCGGGTGCAGCCGGATACCCGAACAAGCCGGTGCGCTTCGTCGTGCCCTTCCCGGCGGCAAGCGCCACCGATGTCGTGGCCCGAACCATCGGCCAGAAACTTGGTGACAAATGGGGGCAGCCGGTGGTGATCGAAAACCGCCCTGGTGCAGGCGGCAACCTCGGTACGGAAGTGGCGGCCAAGGCCCCCAACGACGGCTACACCATCCTCTGGGGCACGGTGGCCAACGCCATCAGTGCTACGCTTTACACCAAGCTCAACTACAACTTCACGCGCGATTTCGCGCCGATCACGC
>JBOHYD010000377.1:0-4561 GCA_050737635.1 Luteimonas sp.
CGGCGTCGATCACGTGCAGCAGCAGGTCGGCCTCGCGCGCCTCGGACAGCGTCGAGCGGAATGCCGCAACAAGTTCATGCGGCAGGTCGCGGACGAAGCCGACAGTGTCGGCGAGCACCGCGCTGCCGCCGGCAAGCGCGATCCGGCGCACGGTCGGGTCGAGGGTCGCGAACAGTTGATCGGCCGCGTACGCGTCGGCGCCGGTCATCGCATTGAACAGCGTCGACTTGCCGGCATTGGTGTAGCCGACCAGGGCGATGCGCGGCAGCGCGCTGCGTACTCGAGCGCGGCGCATTTGGGTGCGCTGCACCTCGACCTTGTCGAGCCGCTTCTGCAACTGCTCGACACGCTTCTGCAGCAGCCGGCGGTCGGTCTCGAGCTGGGTTTCGCCGGGGCCGCGCAGGCCGATCGAACCGCCGCGTTGACGTTCGAGGTGGGTCCAACCGCGGATCAGACGCGTCGACATGTGGCGCAGCTGGGCGAGCTCGACCTGCAGCTTGCCCTCGAAGCTGCGCGCGCGCTGCGAGAAGATGTCGAGGATCAGCCCGGTGCGATCGACGACGCGGCGCTCAAGCAGCTTTTCGAGATTGCGCTCCTGGCTCGGCGAGAGTGGATGATTGACCAGCACCAGATCGGCGCCGCTAGCGTCGGCGGCGGCCTTGATCTCCTCGAGCTTGCCGCTGCCGATCAGCGTCGCGGGATTGGGACGGTCGATGCGCGCGGTGATCAAGGCAGCGACGCCGGCACCGGCGGAGCGCGCAAGATCGGCAAACTCCTCGACCGCGCCCTCGTCGGGCGGGCCGCCGGCATGCGGCTGGATCAGCAGCGCGTGTTCACCCTTGCGGGAGCGTTCAAACAAGAGAGAGATTGCCTCGTGAGTGTCGGGGAGCATTGGCCGTGAAACGAGCGACTGGCGTCAATCGAATCACGGCCGGTCGAGCTCCCGATGTGCGGACGCTGTGCCGCGATTCAAGCGCAAGCACGGCACGGTGACCACATCCACATGAATTTGCCGCCTGCGCAAGCGCCGAGCGCGCTACTCGTTGTCGTCGACCGGCGCGTCAGCAGCATCGGAATGTTCATCGCCGGGTTGCTGCACATAGCCGCCGCCCGGGCCCACACGCACGTTGCGCGCCGGCACCACGGTCGAGATGGCGTGCTTGTAGACCATCTGACTGACGGTATTACGCAGCAACACGACAAACTGATCGAAGGATTCGACCGTGCCCTGCAGCTTGATGCCGTTGACCAGATAGATGGACACCGGCACACGCTCACGCCGCAGTGCGTTCAAAAACGGATCCTGCAAAGACTGTCCCTTGGACATGATGTTTTCCCAACGCTGGTCATTGTTGTTATGGCTTGCGCCCCCATCGCCCGACCCGTACCCCACGGCGGCGACAGTTGATCTTATACAACAGATGCGTGGCAGTGGCAGGCGGGGCGTGACCGGTGACGGGTATGCGTCACGCGGCAGGCTGTTGGCGTCCGCCGCCGAGGAACAGCGCTAGCGCAGCGTCGATCCGTGCCGCGTCGGCGGCCGGATCGAACCAGCGTGCATCGAGCTCGCCGCGCAGCCAGGTGAGCTGGCGTTTGGCGAGCTGACGGGTCGCGAAGATCGCGCGGTCGCGAAACGCCTCGCGCGAGGTCGCACCCTCAAGATGCTCCCAAGCCTGGCGATAACCGACCGCGCGCAGCGCCGGTAGGGTCGGTGCGATGCGCGATGCGCTGTCGTTGGCGCGCACGCGCTCGGCGAGTTCCGGCAACGCGCGCAGGGCGTGCATCTCGTCGAGAAATCCGCCGTCGAGCATCGCATCGAAACGTTGTGCGATCCGCGCATGCAGCAGCGCACGATCGCGCGGCGCGACGATGACTTTCAGCACCCGGCACGGCAGTCGCGCCGCCGAGGCCGGGGCCTGCCGCTGCCAGTCGCTGATCGGCCGTCCGCTGATACGGAACACTTCCAGCGCGCGCTGGATGCGCTGGGCGTCGTTGCCATGGATGCGCGTCGCCGCATTCGGGTCGACGCGCGCGAGTTGGTCGTGCAATGCCGGCCAGCCGTGCATGCGCGCCTGCGCGTCGATCGCCGCACGCACCTCGGCATCGGCTTCGGGCATCGCCGACAGCCCGCGCAGCAACGCATGGAAATACAAGCCGGTGCCGCCGGCGAGGATCGGCATGCGCCCGCGTGCGAGGATGCCGTCGATCGCGGCGCGCGCATCGGCGGCAAACTCGGCGGCGGAATAGCTCTGCCACGGATCGCGCAGATCAAGCATGTGGTGCGGCGCGCGCGCGCGCTCGGCGGCATCGGGTTTGGCCGCGCCGATGTCGAGTCCGCGATAGACCAGCGCCGAATCGACACTGAGGATCTCGCCGTCAAAGCGTTGCGCCCAGTCGAGCGCCAGCGCGGTCTTGCCCGACGCAGTCGGGCCCATCAGGGCGATGGCGGGAGGGCGGGTATCGGTGGGCATGAGGCTCGGAATGCGCGAGACAGCGGAACGATCGATCGTGCATCGCGCTGGCATGGTAGGAGCGGGCAGTCGCGCTTTAGCCTAGAAGCCGCGAGCGTTTGCGCCGCGATGTCCGGCGTTCGCAGCGTCCGCCGCGCCTAAACATCGTCCGGCCAGCGGATCGCCAGCGGCGCGGCTTTGCTGTCGCGCGGCATCGGCACCGCGGCGACGGCGTTCCAGACCTTCAATGCCTCGACGGTCGCAGCGACGTCGTGCACGCGCAGCAGCTGCGCGCCGCGCTGCGCGGCGATCAGCGCGGCCGCGACGGAGCCGTGCAGCCGCTCGGCCGGCGCATCGCGGCCGGTGATCTCGCCGATCGTCTTCTTGCGCGACAACCCGGCCAGCACCGGCACGCCGAGCTCGGTGAAGCGCTGCAGCTGCGCGAGCAGGGCGAGATTGTGCTCGCGCGACTTGCCGAAGCCGAAGCCGGGATCGACGACGATGCGTTTCTTGGCGATGCCGGCCAACTCGGCGGCGAAGATCCGCTCGGTAAGGAACCGATGCACCTCGCCGACCACGTCATCGTAATCCGGTGCCGCCTGCATCGAGCGCGGCTCGCCCTGCATGTGCATCAGCACCACCGGTACGCCGAGCGCCGCGGCGGTATCGAGCGCGCCGTCGCGACGCAGCGCGTAGACGTCGTTGATCATCCCGGCACCGGCGGCAACCGCGGCGCGCATCACTTCCGGCTTCGAGGTGTCGATGCCGATCGGCAGCGTGCAAGCCTTCACCAGCGCCTCGATCACCGGAACGGTGCGGCGCAGTTCCTCCTCGATCGACACACCCTCGGCACCGGGGCGCGTCGACTCGCCACCGACGTCGAGCGCATCCGCGCCCTCCTCCGCCAGCCGCAGACCATGCGCGACCGCGGCATCCAGGCGCTCGTGCGCACCACCGTCAAAAAACGAATCCGGGGTGATGTTGACGATGCCGAGCACGCGCGGGCGATCGAACTTGAGGATGCGGCCGGCGCAGTCGAGCTGGGGAGTGGTGTCGAACATGATTACGCCAATAAAAAGGCCAAAGCGGACTCTGGCCTTTCGAGCGCTACACGGCAAGCCGCGCTTAGGTTTGCGGCGCCGGCCCGCCGATCGTGAACGGCTTGGCTTCCCCGCGCACCGGACTGCCCGGATTCCAGCCCATCGGCGGCGGTGAGGCGCGGTTTTCCATCACCGCGTCGATCATCGGCACGTCGATGGTTTCGTATTCCAGCAACAGCTTGGCCATCGTGTGCAGCTTGTCGATATTTTCGGTGAGGATCTTGGTCGTGCGGCCGTAGGCGCGGTCGAGGATGGCGCGCACCACTTCGTCGATCTTGCGCGCGGTGTCGTCGGACACGCTCTTGTGCTGGGTGACCGAACGGCCGAGGAACACTTCGTCGTCCTCCTCGCCATACGCGATCGGGCCGAGCTCGTCGGACAGGCCCCACTTGGTGACCATGTTGCGGGCCATCTTGGTCGCGCGCTCGATGTCGTTGCTGGCACCGGTGGTGACCTTGTCGACGCCGAAGATCAGCTCCTCCGCGACGCGGCCGCCGTACAGCGACGACAGCTGCGATTCGATCGCGGTGCGGTTGTAGCTGTACTTGTCGCCTTCGGGCAGATACATCGTCACGCCTAACGCGCGGCCGCGCGGAATGATCGTGACCTTGTAGACCGGGTCGTGCTCGGGCACCAGGCGGCCGACGATCGCGTGGCCGGCCTCGTGATACGCGGTGAGCGTCTTTTCCTGCTCGCTCATCGCCATCGAGCGGTTTTCGGTGCCCATCATGATCTTGTCGCGGGCCTTGTCGAAGTGCTCCATGCGCACCTCGCGGCCGTTCTCGCGCGCCGCGAACAGCGCCGCCTCGTTGACCAGATTGGCGAGATCCGCGCCGCTGAAGCCCGGCGTGCCGCGCGCGACGATCATCGGCTCGACGTCATTGGCCAACGGCACCTTGCGCATGTGCACTTTGAGGATCTGCTCGCGGCCGCGCACGTCGGGCAGGCCGACGACCACCTGGCGGTCGAAGCGGCCGGGCCTCAACAAGGCAGGGTCGAGCACGTCGGGAC
>JBOHYD010000378.1:0-2878 GCA_050737635.1 Luteimonas sp.
CCCAGCACGCCGATGTAGTCCATATAGCCGGGACGATGCACGCTGGAACGCGCATTGCTCTTGGTCAGGATCAACGCGTCGACCGCACCGGACTGCGGCAGTTTCGACGCCGCCAGGGTCTTCAGCAGCCGCGCCTTGCCGACCTCCTTGCTGCGCAGCAGGCCGAGTCCGCTGCCGTCGACGGTGCGCAGCACGTCGTGCTTGCCGTCCTTCTCGACCACATATTCGCGGTAGCCGAAGAACGTGAAGTGGTCCGCCGCCGCCCAGCGCAGAAACGCCTGCGCCTCCTCGCGGTCGGCCGCCGACAGCGGCAGCTCGCGCACGCCGAGGTCGTCGGCGACCTCGACCATCTTCTCGCGCATCGTGCCCCAGTCCGCGACGATGCCGCGCACCTCGGCGAGCACCGCGCGCAGCGACGCCTCGATCCGCGGGATCGCCTCCGCGGACTGGCGGTCGATCTCCAGGTGCATCAGCGATTCCAGCGCGCCCTCGCCTACAGCGGTGAGCTTGCCGGCCTTGTCGCGCGCGATCTGCACCACCGGATGGCCGAGCACATGCACGCCGATGCCGTGTTCGGCAAGCGCCATCGTCACCGAGTCGACCAGAAACGGCATGTCGTCGTTGACGATCTGCAGCACCGTGTGCGGCGACTCCCAGCCGTGCTCTAGGCGATTGGAATTGAACAGCCGCACGTTGGCGGTGCCGGGCTTGCGGCGGCGCGCGAAATCGAGAAAGTCATTGGCCAGCGCCGCCCAGCCGTCGGCGCTGTGCATCGGCAGCTCGTCGTCGGTCATGCGGTGATAGAACGCGCTGGCGAATGCGCTGGCATCGTCCTGGCTGGCCTTGCCGGCACGCTTGCGGATCGCGGCGAAGATCGGGCCGAGCAAGGCGGATGTCGCGAGTTGCAGCGGCTGGGGGGCGGCGGATTTTTTCGCGCTCATGGATGGCGTCCTGGTGTGGGTCGGTCTGGCCGTGCTGTCACGGTGGATCGAAGAAAGCGGTGGTCCGCGAATGACGCAAAAGGCGCGAAGGAAGGCGAGAGGTGCGCGGTGCGGTCTGTGGGAAGAATGCTGATGCGGTTTCGTGACAGCGGATCGTCGGGCGCGAGCGCACTCATGCGCCGGACGCTCCCGCATCGTCGTTCCAGAAAATGGGTGGCCCCCCGCTGCACACTGCTCGGCAGCTTTCGCAGGTGTCGCGCGACTTGCGGAGTTGGTTCGACGTGCATGGTCTGCGAAGGGCGCGAAGGGCGCGAAGAAAAGCAACAACGGACGAGTTCGAGCAGCTGCTGCCCGCCCCTTCCGTGGTCAATCTCTTCATTTGCGCATTTCGCGTCATTCGCGGACAACGTGCTTATTACAGGCGTTCGGAGTCGGTCAGCGCAGGCCGGTTTCGTGGCGGGCGATGACCAAGCGCTGGATCTCGCTGGTGCCCTCGTAGATTTCGGTGATCTTGGCGTCGCGGAAGTAACGCTCAAGCGGCATTTCCTTGGAGTAGCCCATGCCGCCGTGGATCTGCACGGCCTGGTGGGCGATCCACATTGCCGCCTCGGATGCGGTGAGTTTGGCGACCGAGGCCTCGGTGGTGAAACGCTTGCCCTGGCCCTTCAGCCACGCCGCGCGCAGGGTCAGCAGCAGCGAGGCGTCGAGCTTGCACTTCATGTCGGCGATCTTGGCCTGGGTCATCTGGAACGCGCCGATCGGCTGGCCGAAGGCACGGCGCTCGCGCACGTAGGCAAGCGTCGCCTCGTAGGCCGCGCGCGCGATGCCGATCGCCTGCGACGCGATGCCGATGCGACCGGCGTCGAGCACGCCCATCGCGATCTTGAAGCCGTGGTCTTCCTCGCCGAGCACGTCGTCGGCCTGCATCACGTAGTCGTTGAACTCGATCTCGCAGGTCGCCGACGCGCGGATGCCGAGTTTGGGCTCGGTCTTGCCGCGGTGGAAACCTTCGCGCTGCGTATCGACCATGAACGCGGTGATGCCGCGCGCGGCCTTGTCCGGGTCGGTCATCGCGAACAGCACCATGTAGCGTGCGACCGGGCCGGAGGTGATCCAGCTCTTCTTGCCGTTGACGAGGTAGGTGCCATCCCGCTGCTTGACCGCGCGGCATTTCATCGCGGTGGCGTCGGAGCCGGACTGCGGCTCGGTGAGCGCAAACGCGCCGATCTCCCGGCCCTCGGCGATCGCGCGCACGTACAGCTGCTTTTGCGCCTGCGTGCCGTGGGTGAGGATGCCGTTGCAAAACAGCGAGTTGTTGACCGAGACGATCGTCGAATGCGCGGCATCGGCCGCGGCGATCTCGATCATCGCCAGCACGTATGCGATCGGGTCCATGCCGGAACCGCCGTACTCGGCCGGCACCTCGATGCCCATCAGGCCGTTTTCGCCGAGCAGGCGGATGTTGTCGAGCGGGAATTCGCCGCTCTTGTCGAAACCTTCCGCACTCGGCGCGATCTTCTCTTGCGCGATGCGTCGCGCGACGCCCTGGATCATCAACTGTTCTTCGCTGAAATCAAAATCCATGGAGCGCTCCGGCGGCAATTCAGATGCGGAATTGTAGCGGGAGTGACGAGCTGGGGATTCGGGACTCGGGGCTCAGGGCTGGGGCTCGGGGCGGGTAGTGCGGGCTTGCCTTGAAGAAGAAGTCGATGACCGGATTGACGATCGCGGAATTGGCAACCCGACGGCAGCCGCGGACAAGCGCCGTCGGCACTACCGTCATCCCGGCGCAAGCCGGGACCCATCGCGCAGATAGCCGCTGCGCCCGGACGACGCAAGGACGGTCAAATTGGGTCCCGGCTTGCGCCGGGATGACGGACCGGGGGGTGTTTACCACTTGCGCGAAAAGCACGACAGCCCGCTCCCCACCCCACTCC
>JBOHYD010000379.1:0-15796 GCA_050737635.1 Luteimonas sp.
GAGGGCGCTTTTGACTTCCCGGAGGCAAGATCAAACGCTTCCCCCTCACCCCCGCCCTCTCCTGCAAGCGGGAATGGGGGTAATTCCGGCGCAGCTGAGTTTCGACGCTAATCAGGATGCACGAAGGGTGTGGATTCACCGCAAATGAATGGTCCGACCGCGCTGCGATGCACGATCGCCGCAAGACCTGCGACAACCCGAGTCGTCCCGAGAAAGCCGGGGCGGTTCAAATTTGGCGCAATAGTTCTTGCTTGGTCTTTTCCGGTAGTGCGTCCCAATGGACGCCGTCGAGCGCTCCCTGCAAGGAATAAAGGTAGTAGCAGACGGGAGTGGTTTTGCCGGGAGTATTGGCCTTGACCCGGTTGTAAGCTCCGGCAGGGCCGACGCGCCGAAGCTCACCAACGGCGGTGATGCCGACCGCCTCAAGCCTTGCCGCAATGGTAGGGCCGATATTTTTGAGGCCGAGCAAGAGGACGTCATTGCGCATTCGGATCGCTCCGGCTTCTTTCGAGATGGAATTGCAGCGCGGTGCCCTCGAAGGCGACCTGGTAGTCGGCGGACGGCGGGATAAGCTTCACCACGTCAAGCATCCCGCCGGTGGGATCGCGTACGCCGAAATGCCGCTGGCCCCAGGCCTCGTCCCGCAGTTCAATGAGGATCTCATGCCCATCCGCGCGTAGTCGGTGATAGACCTCGTCGACATCCTCAACCTCGATGGTCACGAATACGCCCTTGCCATCGAAAGCGTGCCGCAGAGACGGCGGCAAAGCGTCGTGCTCAGGGAACATGAACGCCAGTTCCAGCGGCATGCCGCCACCGTCTCGCGGGCCATGGAGTTGCACGTACCAGCCGGCATCGAACTCGACCACGAAGCCAAAATACTTCATGTAAAAGTCACGCGCTTCGATCACAGCAGCGGTGGCAATCACAGGGAACAGACTTTTTAGTTTCATCACGCAACCTCCTTGGGGCTGAGAGCGCCGGCCAAGAACCACGCCTTCGACTGCATCGAGGTCTACGACAATCAACAGCGGCGGCGAATTAAACCGCGAAGTGCAATTTCCTTGAATTGAAGCGGGTTAGGTGCCATAGCCTGCGCCGCTTCACGACCAAGTTGAGTTACCCATGAGTTATCAGAACCTGACCCAGGACAGCCAGCTTGAAGTCGTGGACCGGGCCTGTCAAACCAACTGAGTAACTGAGTAACTGAGTTTTGTCACAGTGCGGCGATGGCTCTTTCGCTTGTGCCGTAAATACCCCATCCCTTGGGACGGGGTTGTTTATTTTATGGATAAGCGCCTAACGCGGAATATCCGCCACTTCCACCTTCCGCCGCAGCTCGCTCGCCCGCACCAGCACCGCCGGCGGAGTCACTTCCTCGGGCGTGCTGAAGATGCGGCGGCGGCGCAGCCACTGGCCGGGAGCGCGGGCGGAGGTGAGCATCACGATCGGGATCGACAGCACCAGGCCGGCGATCACCGGCGACATCCACCAGAACAACGCCGGCGAGACCAGATACGTGGCGATGCCGGCACCGGCGCCGAACACGGTCATGCCGCCGTAGTTGCGCAGCAGGCTCGACAGCGGCAGTGTGCCGTCGTCGCGGCGCTGGGAGTCCCAGCCGGAATCCTTGCCGGCGAGCACTTCGGCGAGCCCGCGTGACTGTACGAACATCGTCACCGGGGCCATCAGCGCGGCGAGGATGGTTTCGAGCAGCACGCCGATCGCCGCACGCAGCGCGCCGCCGCAGCCGCGGCGCATGTCGGTGACGCTGAGCGTGGCGATGTAGCCGAGCAGCTTGGGCGCGAGCAGCATCGACATCGTCAGGATGAAGACATACAAAAACCGCTGCGGATCCTGCATGCGCCAGTAGCCGGCGACCGAAAATCCGCTCAGCGCGACGTTGCTCCACGACAGCCCGGCATGCTGCAACGGGATCGCGATGCCGATCAGCATCAGCATCGCCCACATCGGCGCGGTCAGGTAATGGCCGATGCCGATCAGCATGTGCCAGCGGCTCACCCAGTGCAGGCCTTTGGCCGGCAGCACGCCGCCGTGCTGCAGGTTGCCTTGGCACCAGCGGCGGTCGCGCACCAGCATGTCGGTGAGCGACGGCGGGCCTTCCTCGTAGCTGCCGCCCAGGCCCGGCACCATGTGCAGCGCCCAGCCGCCGCGGCGCAGCAGCGCGGCCTCGACAAAATCGTGGCTGAGCACCGTGCCCTTGAACGGCTTGACGCCACGCAGCTCCGGCAGACCGGCGTGATCGGCAAACGCGCGCGTGCGGATGATCGCGTTGTGGCCCCAGTAGTTGCTCTCCGCACCGTGCCACCAGGCCACGCCGTAAGCGATCACCGGCCCATACACGCGTCCGGCAAACTGCTGCATGCGCGCAAACAACGTATTGCCGTTGACGATCACCGGCAGGGTTTGGATCAGCGCGACGTCGTCGTGCGCGTGCATGGTCGCGGCGAGGCGGACGATGGTGTCGCCGGTCATCAGGCTGTCGGCGTCGAGGATCAGCATCTGCGGATACGCGTCGCCCCAGCGCCGCACCCAGTCGGCGACGTTGCCGGCCTTGCGCTCGCTGTTGTCGTCGCGACGGCGGTAGTACAGCTGCGACTGCGTGCCGAGCACACCGTGCAGGCGTGCGCGCAGCGCGAGGAACGCGACCTCCTCCGCATGCTGGATGCTCGGCGTGCGGGTGTCGCTGAGCACGAAAAAATCGAAGCGGTCGATCTGCCCGGTGGCGGCGACCGATTCGATGATCGCCTGCAGCCCGGCCATCAGCCGCTGCGGGTCCTCGTTATAGGTCGGCATCAGCAGCGCGGTGCGCACCGCGACCGTCGGCAGCGGCCCTGTGCCGGACAAGCCGAGCCGCGCGCGACGACGCGACAGCACCAGCACGAAGCCGGCCAGGGTGCCGACGAAGCTCTGCACGATCCATGCAAATAGCAGCACAAACAGTGCCAGCAGCACGCCTTCGAGCACGTCGATGCCGCCGCCGCGCAGCAGCCACCAGATCTGGTGGGTGGTGAACAGGGTCAGCGTCGCCGCGGTGCCGATCACCGCAAAGCGCCGCCAGGCCATGCCGTTGGGGGTGGTCGGCAGCTGCGGATGACGCACGGAGCCGGTGCGCGCTTCGTGGGTGCGCGCTTCGTGGGTGCGCAGCGACTGCACCGGCATCTGCAGCGGCGCATCGGGCGGCACCCAGGTATCGGCGAGGTCGATGCCGGCGACGTGCAGGTCGGCGGTCATGGCGTCCACCGGTACAGCCAGGTTTCGGTCAGCGGGCCGCCATCGTCGACCAGCCGCGCGCGCAGCTCAACGGCCGGCGCATCGCCGGCAGCGAGTTCAAAACTCAGCCGCCAGCCGTCGTCGCCGACGCGTTGCACGACCGGATTGCGCAACGCTCCGCTCGACGCGCTGGCCTCGATGCGCGGCACGGCATCGGCCTTCAGCGCATCGAGCCGTCCGCCGCAGAAGGTGATGACCACCAGCCGCGCATCGCGCGCATGCGGCGCGGCGCCGAGGCGCGTGCCGGTGACCGTCGCCAGCGTTGCCAGCCACGCATGCTCGCGGCACCAGTGCAGGCGGTAGCGGTAGCGGTGCTCGCGGCCGGCGGCGAGCGCGGTCTTCGGCCGCCAGAACGCGACGATGTTGTCGTGGTATTCGTCGGCGGTGGGGAGCTCGACCAGATGCACCTCGCCCTCGCCCCAGTCGCCGAGCGGCTCTACCCACGCGCTTGGTCGCTTCTCGTAGCCGGCCTCGGCGTCGAGGTAGTCGGCAAACGCGCGCTTGCGCTGCATCAGCCCGAACCCGCGCGGCTGCAGGTCCTGGAAGCCGCTGTGCTGCAGCGTCTTGGGATTGTGCAGCGGTCGCCACACCTGCTCGCCACGGCCGTTGAAGATTGCCAGGCCGTCGGAGTCGTGCACGGCGGGCCGGTAGTCGTCGATGCCGACGCGGTCGTTGGCGTCGAACTGGTACATGCTGGTCAGCGGCGCGATGCCGGCGTGGCCCAGCGCGATGCGCGGATACAGCCGCGCATCGACGTCGAACACGCTCTCGGTGCCGGGTTTGATACGAAAGCGGAACGCCCCGGCCACGCTCGGGCCGTCGAGCAGTGCGTGCACGACGATCGCGTCGCCGTCTTTTGCCGGCCGCTGCAGCCAGAACGCCTTGAACGCCGGGAATTCCTCAGGCGCAGGATCGCCGGTGCCCAGCGCCAGCCCGCGCGCGGACAGGCCGTAGCTCAGGCCCTTGGCGACCGCGCGGAAATAGCTCGCGCCGAGGAAGGTGCAGATCTCGTCGAAGTAAGCATCGCTGTTGAGCGGCGCGTGCAGGCGGAAGCCGGCGAAACCGACATCGCCGACCGCAGTCTCGCCAAGCCCACTCCCGCCAAGTGGGGGCACCGGTTGCGGTGCGTAGTCGAACAAGTCGGTCGAGAACGCGAATGGCGTCGCGTGGCCGTCGGCGAGGGTGAACACGTCGACGCGGTCCTTGAACAGGAAGCCGCGATGGAAAAACTGCGCCTGGAATTTCAGCCCGTCATCGCGCCACAGCGCGCGCGCGGCGCGATAGCGGTAGTCGCGGTACTGGTCGTAGCTGATGTTGGCGAGCGCTGCCGGCAACGCGCTCGCGGATGGCCGGAACGGCTTGGCGGCCAGCGCACGCGCCATGGCCGCGACACTGCTGTCATTGAACGCCGATACCGGTGTGCGGGTCGCGGCGAAAGCCGATGTCAGCCCGCCGGGCAGCGCCGCCAGCGGCAGCAGCGCGGCGGTTTTGATGATGTCGCGTCGATGCACAAGCGCTCCCGGACAGCCGTTGACTGTCGCGCACTATACGAGCGCGGCGCGCAGAGGACTGTAAAACGGCGTGTCAGCCGCGAAGCGACTACCCGAATGAAGCCAAGCGACGCCAAGATCGCCATATGCCGGCGTCCGTCGGCGTATGGCGCGTTTCGTCGCATCGGGGGACACGCGACGTGCGCGGCTGGGTATGCTCCCGGCATCTCGTGATTCACAGCCGCACCGGCATGACCAGCTTCTTCTTCATCGTCCGCATCGCGATCGCCTGGCTGCTGCTATTGCTGCTGCTGGTGATTGTCTGGAACAGCGTCGGCGGCAACGGGCTGCCGGGATTCATCGTGCTCGCGGCGTTCATCCTGATCGGCTTCATGGTCACCAGCGCGTTGTCGCACGTCGGCCGCGTGCGCGCGATCGCCGATCGCGTCGACAAGGCGACGCTCGGCAGCCGCCAGCGCCGGCAGATCGAGATTCCGCTCGACGCCGGCGAGGCGTTCGATCTCGTCGAAGCCGCGCTGCGCGAGCTGCCGCGCAGCGAGGACATCGAAAGCGCCCGTGACAGCCTGCAGATCCGTGCGCACGTCCGCCGCGCGGACCGCTACACGCGCGCGCAGCGACGCTGGGGCATGGACACGATGTCGTGGTTCGACGACGGCCGCAACCAGATCACCGCCACCATCGCGCCCAGCGAAAACGGCAGCAGCGCGACGCTGATGTGCGAGCCGGAGCGGCCGGGATGGACCGACTGGTTCCGCGTCGACGAAGGCAGCAACCTCGAAAACGCCGAAGCGGTCAGCCGCGCGATCACCCGCCGCCTCGGCCAGCGTCGCCGCGACGAGCAGCTCGCCGCGCAGCAGACATCGACCGAGAAGGAGTTGACCGTCGCCAAGCTGAGCCTGCTGCACGCGCAGGTCGAGCCGCACTTTCTGTACAACACCCTGGCCAGCGCGCAGCTGCTGACGCGCAGCGATCCGCCGCGCGCCGACGACATGCTCGGCCATCTGATCGCGTACCTGCGCCATTCGCTGCCGCGCACCGACGCCAGCGCGTCGACGCTCGGCGCCGAGCTCGAACGCGCACGCGCCTATCTGGAAATCCTCAAGATCCGCATGGGCGAGCGGTTGGCGCTGCAGATCGACGTGGCGGCCACACTGCTCGCATTGCCGTTCCCGCCGATGATGCTGCAGACCCTGGTCGAAAACGCGATCAAGCACGGTCTCGAAGCCAAGCCCGGCGGCGGCACCATCTGGATCCTCGCCAAGACCGATGCCCACGCCGACGCGCCGACCGGTGCGCAGACGCTGTCGGTGACCGTCGCTGACGACGGCCACGGCTTCAACGCCGGGAGCAGCGGCACCGGTATCGGCCTGCGCAACGTGCGCGAACGCTTGCGGCTGGCCTACGGCGATGCGGCGAGCTTTGTGATCGGCGCGAATTTTCCGGCCGGCGTCGCGGCGACGATCCGCGTGCCGGTGACGGCCGGCAAGCCGACCATTACGGGTACAGCCGCATGACCAGCTGCGTCGTCGCCGAGGACGAAACCCTGCTGCGCAACGCGCTGGTGTCGCTGCTCGGCGACGCGTGGCCGGAGTTGGCGATCGTCGCGCGCTGCGACGACGGCGGCAGCACGCTCGACGCGATCGCCGAACACCAACCTGACGTCGCGTTTCTCGACATCCGCATGCCCGGCCTCAGCGGCCTCGAAGTGGCCGCGGCGCTCACCGATGCGAGCCCGCAGACCCAAGTGGTGTTTGTCACCGCCTATGACCAGCACGCGATCGAAGCCTTCGAGCGCGGCGCGGTCGACTACCTGCTCAAGCCGGTCACGCCCGAGCGGCTGGCGGCGACCGTCGCGCGGCTGCGCGCGCGCGCGCGTGGCCCACGTCCGGAGCTGTCGACACTGGACGCGTTGATCCGCCAGATCGATGCTGCGCGCACCGTGAGCGTCGAACCGCTGTCGTGGATCACCGCCAGCGTCGGTCGCGATACGCGGCTGATCATGGTCGAGGACGTCGCCTATTTCCGCGCCGATAGCAAGTACACCGTGGTGATGACCGCCGACGGCGAGGCGCTGCTGCGCACGCCGATCCGCGAGCTGCTGGCGGCGCTCGATCCGACGATGTTCAAGCAGATCCACCGCGCCACGATCGTCAACCTCAAGGCGGTCGCGTCGATCGTCCGCGAGGACGGCGGCCGCGGCCTGGTGCGGCTGCGCAATCGACCGGAGACGCTCGCGGTCAGCGCGCCGTTCATGACTTTGTTCCGCAACATGTGAGCACCGCGACCGCGGTGCATGCCGAGGAGAGCAACATGCGTTGGACCCAGTGTTGCAGTGATCAGCCATCGCGTGGCCGGCCGCGGCCGATGCGCGCGACGCAGCAGGTATTGACGGCAACGGTTGCCAGACGCGCGTGCGGCGCGGCGCTGCCGTGCGCGCTGCTGGTGCTGTCGGGCTGCCAGTTGCAGAGCGGCACGACCACGATCACCAATGTGTCGGTCGACGGCCGCGGCACCAACGCCACGCGCACCTTCATCGCCAACGGCCGCGGTGAGTTCGACTGCGTGAAGAGCGCAAGCGGACACTGCTACGTCGTGCTTTATGTTGACCGCTGCGCGGACGCTGGCGTGGCCGATGCGAGCGACGCAACCGATGGCGATGCCGCCAGCGTCACGCAAACCCATCGCTGCGCTCCCCGTGTCGTGCAAGCCTTCACCCTCGACAGCGGCGCGCGACGGCAGCTGACCGGCTTGCCGCCGCACGTGCGCCAGTGCGTGCGCCATGACGCGGCACCCCAGCTAGCGGATTGTGCCCGCGGCGCGGGCTAAGCTGACGTACTCCGCGTGTCGGTGCTGATTGGGGCTCGACGTCGGTCTGTTGGAGCCGCGTGCGCGGCGGCATAGTGCGCTGTCGGCGTCATTACGTAGCCTGCGGCTGTCGGCGATTACCGGCGATATGCGTGAGACCGCGTGTTGCGGTCTCACGGTCAAGAGCACCGACGGCGAAGGCGAGCGCCAGCCGGACAGCGGCGCGGCCACGCCAGCCTCTGCTGCCCGTCAACAGCGCCGCGCCACCGCGACGTCAGCTGCCGGCGATGCTGCGAGCGTCACTCGCCGAACGCTCATACGCCGTTTTGAAAACGGCAGCAAATTGTTCCAGGGTGGTTGGCGTGACTTCGGTGGGACCGGCAATCATCCCAGCCGAGAAGTCGGCTCGAGACACGGCATCACTCATTTCTTCAAACAAGTCGGCCGTGTTGCGTGACATGCCGTGTTGAACCATGCCTGCCTTGGCCTGGTCGGGATCCGCCTTCATGTGCTTCAGATCCGGCTTGCCGATTGCCTTGCCAAGAATTGCTGCAGCTTCGGTCTGCGTATATGCCTTTGGCGCATGCAGATGCAAGACCCGCTTGTTGGCGCCGGATGCCGGCACGACCAATTCGCGTGCGACGATCGCCGCGATATCGCCGGTGCCGATCGACCAGATCCGCACATTCGAGTCGAACATATCGGTGTGGATGCCATAGTCGCGAATCAGGCCGATTGCGTTGAAATGATTCTCGAAGAAAGCGCCGGGCCGCAGATGAAGAACGTCGACGCCGGCAATCTTGTTCAATCGTTGTTCCTGACTGTACAGAACGGCAATCGGTCCGGTACCGCTGGCGAGATGCGCACCGACGCTGCTGAGATTGACGACGCGCTTGACGCCGCTGGCCGCGACGGCCTTTGCGATCGCCTCGCCGACACGGTTCTGCTCGGCCGGCATGTCCGCGGCGGCGTAGTTGGGAGGGATCATCGTGAACGCCGCATCCACGCCATGCATGGCCGAGGTCAAAAACTCGGCATCCGCGACATCGCCGATAGCGAGTTCGGCGCCGGCTTGCTTCAAAGACGCGAGGTTTTCGGCGCTGCGGCCAACGACGCGGACCTGCTTGCCTTGCGACAACACGATGCGTGCGGCTTTCGACGTGATGTTGCCGTTGGAACCAAGTAGTACGTACACGGTGTCTCCGGTCGGTGTGAGTTGCCAGGCGGCAGCATGCGGTTTCCGCTTGCCAGCGCAAAGCGTCCGGTACAGAATTAATCGTCCATAAAAACTGGACAATATGAAATCACGCAACATCAGTCTTGATCGCTTGGAGGCGTTTGTCGCCGTGGCGGAAGCCGGCTCGTTTACCGCCGCTGCCGAGCGCATGGGCGCGACCAAGTCCGCACTGAGTCAATCGCTGGCCCTGCTGGAGCGCGAGCTGGGCACGCAACTGCTGCAACGCTCCACGCGCAAGCTTTCGACCACCCAGAGCGGTCGCGCATTCCTTGACGATTGCCACGCTCTGCTGGAACAGGCAAGGTTGGTTGTCGAGCGCGCGCGAACCGGCAAGACACGCCCATCGGGCACGCTGAAAATCACCAGCGTGGTGGATTCGGCCATACAGGTGAGCGAATGGATTGCGCAATATCGCCAACGCTACCCAGAAATGCGCGTGGATTACTTTCCGACCGACCAGAAAATGGACCTGATCGAAGGACGCTTTGACCTTGCGTTGCGCGTTGGACGGATGCGAGATTCGCAGTTGCATGCCGTCAAGCTGATGGATCTCGAACGTTTTCTTGTCGCGTCCCCGGCGTACCTGGCGCGGTGCGGCGTTCCCAGGACGCCACAAGATCTGGCATCGCATGAATGGCTTGCGTTTAGCGTCACGCCGGCGCCATGGACGGCGACGTTGCGTGCGCGTAACGGTGAAACATCGACCGTGCGGATGGGGGGATCAATCAGCGCCTCGGCAGCCGTGGCGCTGAGGGGGCTGGCACTGGCCGGCACCGGCATCGCGGCGATGCTTGAATCGAACGTTCAGGCGGATATTGACGCCGGCCGCCTCAAACGCTTGTTGCCGAGTTATCGGCTGCCTGCATTGAATTTCTATGCCGTCTACCCCGGCACCATGCCGCCACCGGCAAAAACGCGCGCCTTTATCGATCTCGTCAAAGAGCACTCGAAGTGATTTTGCTGACCCGCAAAAAACCACCTCCACGCCGCGGCGCTAATGGTCGGGTAGCCGGTGCCGTGCCGCCGCCGCAGGAAGGGCGGAACACGTCGTCATCTCAGCGGCTTTCAACAGCGGCGCCGGACAAACTGGGGCCTGTTTTGATCTTGCGCGGAGAAATTCAACGTCAACAGGGCTGACCAGCCTGCAGCTGTTGTGAAATCCAGCCTGCGGCTGTTGTGGAGCATTCCCATCTTGACCAGCGTTCAGCAGTTGAGAGCCCGCTGGAATGATGGGGCAAGACGTGTCGAGGTTGCCTAGCGGTAAACCCGCTCGCAGCGCGTCTCGACAATGCGGTTGCCGCTGTTTTCCTGATGCTTGCCCTGCACATAGCGGCCGGTCGCGCCGCCGGCCACTGCGCCGCCGATCGTCGCCAGCTTCTTGCCCTTGCCGTCGCCGATCTGGTTGCCGACCAGGCCGCCGATGACCGCACCGGCGACGGTGCCGCCGATGCGATTGCTGTCGCGGCTATTGCGTTGCACCTCGACCTTTTCGCATCTGACGCGGCTGCCGTCGTTGAAGCGGCGGCCCTCGTCCTTCGGACCGTAGGTCTGCGCGAAGGTCGGCGCGACGACGATCAGGGTTAGGGTGGAGACGCACAGCAGTGACTTCAAACCGTTCATGGCCGATCCTCGTTGCAGCGTGTGTGTGTAGAGGCTGGCAGGCGGCCGGGGAAAGCGCCGTGAAGCGGCCGCCGGCCACGGATGTGCCAGCACCGCTGAGCACCGCCAAACACACTCGCGCGCGACGGCTAGCCGGGCCGACCCATGAAATCCATCTTGCCCAGCGCCATGCCGCTCTGGCGCAGGATCGCGTAGGCGGTGACGCAGTGGAAAAACAGATTGGGCAGCAGAAAGTCCAGCAGATAGGCCTGCCCGGCGAACGTCAGTTCGCCACTGCGGGTCTTGATGGTGATCGAGCGCGTCTCGCTGCCGTCGATCTGCGCGGCGGTGTAGTCGTCGATCTGCGCCGACGCGCGCGCGATGCGCTCGTACAGCTGCGCGAACGTGGTCTCGACGTCGTCGATTTTCACCGGTTCGGCACCGGCCAGCCGCGAGGCGCCGATGCGCGCGAGGTCGCTGGCGATCTGCACCTGGCGCAGCAGCGGGTACATGTCCGGCATCAGCCGTGTCTGCAGCAGCACCTCCGGCGCGATGCCGTGCTCGACGGCGTGCGCTTCAGCCTTCTCGAGCACGCCGCGCAGATTGGACAGCGCACGCTGCAACACCGGAACCGACGCCTGATACATGGACAGTGACATGGCAACTCCTCGACGACGCGCACGGGTCGGCACGTCAGACGGTGAAGTCTAGAAGTACCGCAGGCCGGGCGACTAGTGTGCGGTGCGGGAATAACCATCCCGGAAAACTGCGCTGGCAGGGTGTGCGCTCGGGCATGCCGCGCGGCTGCGATCAGCGCCGCAGCGACGCGGCCATGCGCGATCATGAACATCGGCGCGACCGCCCGAGGAGCTGACCTGCGAGCGCGAAACACGACGAGCGCGCCTCGTGGACGCCTGGTTTGCAATCAACCGACTGCGCCGGTGGAACTTTCAGGCGACCTCGCGTCCGAGACTCGCCTGCCACACGCCGTACCAGTCCTCGACATCGAGGGTGAGATCGAGCGCGGCGGCCGCGTCGCGCAGGCCGTCGATGCGGCCGCTGCCGGTGATCGGCAGCGGTGCCGAGGGATGGCGCAGGATCCATGCATAGGCGATCGTCGCCAGCGACACGCGGTGCGCGTCGGCAAGCCTTTGCAGCTCGGCGCGCACGCGCAGCGACCGTGCATCGTCGGCGCTGAACAGCCGGCCGCCGCCGAGTGGCGACCATGCCATCGGCACTAGGCCGAGTTGCTGGCACTGGTCGAGCGTGCCGTCGTCGAGCGCATCGGTGTGCAGCGGCGACAGCTCGATCTGGTGCGCAGCGAGCGGATGGCGTGAGTGCAGCAGCGCCAGCTGCGAGGCGGAATGATTCGATACGCCGACATGCAGCACCTTGCCGTCGGCTTTCAGCGTGTCGAAGGTGCGCGCCAGCGCATCGGCGTCCATCAGCGCGTCGGGGCGGTGGATCAGCAGCAGGTCGAGCCGGTCGGTGCGCAGCGCGCGCAGCGACTCCTCCACGGAGGCCATCACGTGCGCGTGCGAGGTGTCGTAGGACTTGCGCGTGTGTGCGGCGCGTTGCGACGACACCAGCTTGATACCGCACTTGCTGATCAGCTGCAGCTGCTCACGCAGCGACGGGCGCAGCGCCAGCGCCGCGCCGAACAAAGCTTCCACGGTGTAGTCGCCATAGATGTCGGCGTGATCGATGCTGGTGATGCCCAACGCGACGCCGCCCTCGATCCAGCGCAGCCGCTGCTGCGCGTCGAAGTTCCATTCGGCCATGCGCCAGGCACCGGCGACGATCGGTGAGAGCGCGAGCGGGCCATCGTTGGCGATCATCGGTACGCGACTCCTGTGTGGGTCGCGGCATTATCCCGCAACGGGCGCTAACCCAACCAGCCGCGCGCCCGCGCGCGCCGTGCATACCAGAGCTGCACGGCACCGAGCAGCACCAGCGCCGCCGGCAGCGCCAGTCCGCCAACGCCCGACGCCGCGAAGGCCGGCGTCAGCGCGTACACCGCACCGAGTTGCACCAGCAGCGCGAGCAGCGACACCGCAAACAGCGGCACCGCCAGTCGCGAGCGCAGCAGCAGCGCCAGCGCCGCGAACACGCCGCCGAACACCGCCACGGCGAACGCGATGTCGATCCACGCCGGCGCGGTCTCGTAGACCACGCGCTGCTCCGCCGGCAGTGCGGCCAGCGTTTCCGCACTCATCGTCACCTGCAGATAGAACATCGCGACACCGATCAGGTTCCACAGCAGCGCGACGATTGCGATCGCGCGGAACGACGCTGACACGGGCACAGCATGGACGGCAGCGTTCACGGCATGTCTCCTTATGCACGGTGGTGGGTGATTCAGCCTACGCCGGCCTCCACGGCTGGCATAGTGCCGCGGATTTTGCAGTGCCGCCCCGGTCACCGCGAGCGGCCGAGCGCCTCGCTTAGCCGCTTCAGCTTCGGCGTCACCACCGGAATGGTCAGCATGGTGCTGGCGACGGCCATCAGCAGCAGTGCGGTGAAGGTGGCGCTGGTGATGATCGCCTTGTCGAGCAGCACGTTGGCGAAGATGATCATGATCAGCGCCTTGGTCTGCAGCAGCCAGCCGATCAGCGAGGCTTCGCCGGGTTTCCACTTGAGGATTTTGCCGGCCATGTGCACGCCGACCAACTTGCCGACGACCGAGGCGACCAGCAGCACCGCCGCGGCCAGGAACACCACTTCGCCGCCCACCGACCACGCGGTGCGTAGGCCGGTGCTGAGGAAGAATACCGGCATCAACACCAGCAACACGTGGTGACGCAGCCAGTCCATCTGCGCCTGGTCGAACCATTCCGCGTCCATCACCACGCCGGCGAGGAACGCGCCGACCATGAAGTGCAGGCCCGACCAGTCGGCGCCGAACGCGCACAGCGCCAACCAAATCAGCATCGCGTACCAGCGATCACGCTGCGGCAGCGATGTCATCAACTTACGGAACCCGATGCAGCAGACGCCGAATGCGACCAGAAACCCGACTTGCCGGCCCATCCGCTCCCAGTCGAGCAGCACCAGTGCCAGCACGCCCCAGATCGCGACGTCATCGACGCTTGCGTAACGCAAGATGCGCTGGCCGATCGGCTTGCGTAGCACGTCGAGTTTTTCCATCAGCAGGATCAGGATCGGCAGCGCGGTCACCGCGCACGCCATGCCGACGCCGACCACGAACTGCCACGACGCGCCCTTGTCGCCGATCCAGCCCGGGAACAGCAGCATGCCCACCGCGGCGATGCCGCCAAACAGCAGCGGCACGCCGAGCGCGAGACCGGCGGTGATGCCGCTCTCGCGGCGGTATTGCCAGGCCTGGCGCACGTCGAGCTCGATGCCGGCGATCATCACAAACAGCATCACCGCCCAGCCGCCAAGGCCGTTGAGGTTGGTGATCACGTCGGGCCGGAACACGAACGCGTAATACTCGGGGCTCGCCGCGCCGAGGATGCCGGGGCCGAGCACGATGCCGGTGAGGATCTGCACCACCACCAGCGGCGCGAAATAATCGGTGCGCGCCAGCCGCCAGATTAGGTAGGGGAGGCTGAAGATGATCGCCATCGCGATCAGGAACACTTCCATGGTGCTGACGGTGTGCGGCATCGACGGCGGGTATCCGGACAATGGTGAGAAAGAGGCGCATGCCCGCAACTCGGGTCGCGATTATGGCGCAGTCGCGGCCGAGGTTCGCGCCATCAGCGATCGACAGGGCCGCTTCGACATGGCCTGATCGCCGGCTGCGGTATAGGATTGCTCGCGCATGCTTTGCGTGTCGCGACCGGACGACTGGCGCGCATCTTCAGCGCCGCGCGACGATCGCGGAAACAAGCATGGCAACGACTCACCGACGAATCACCCGTACTGCCCCCACATCTGCATCCAAGCCGACCCGGAGACCAGCCATGCCGACACCGCCGCGCACCACCGCCAGCGACTTCGACCCCGAGGTGCTGAAGCTGTTCGACCAATACGTGCACGGCATGATCGACCGGCGCGGCTTTTTGACCGGCGCGGCGCGGTACGCGGTTGGCGCGGCCGGCGCGGCTGGCCTGCTCGCAGCGCTGTCGCCGCAGTTTGCGATGGCGCAACAGGTCAAGCCTAACGACGCGCGGCTGCGTACCGAACACCGGAGATTTTCGTCGCCGAAAGGCTACGGCACCGGGCGCGGTTATCTCGCGCGGCCGGCAAAAGCCGCCGGCCCGCTGCCGCTGGTGCTGGTCGCGCACGAGAACCGCGGCCTCAATCCGCACATCGAAGACATCACCCGGCGACTCGCGCTTGCGGACTTCATCGCCTTCGCGCCCGACGCGCTGCATCCGCTCGGCGGCTATCCCGGCGACGAAGACGCCGCGCGCGAACTGTTTGGCAAACTTGACCAAGACAAGACGCGGGAAGACTTCCTCGCCGCTGTCGATATGCTCGGCACCATCGACGGTGGCAACGGCCGGATGGGCGCGGTCGGCTTCTGCTACGGCGGCGGCATCACCAATTTTCTCGCGACCAAACTCCCAGCGCTGGCTGCGGCCGCGCCGTTCTACGGCCCCGGCCCGGCGGCCGAGGACGTCGCCAAGATCAAGGCCGAACTGCTGGTCGTACTCGCTGCGACCGACGAGCGCGTCAACGCCGGCTGGCCGGCCTACGAAACCGCGCTGAAGGCCGCGGGCGTCACCTACACCCTGTTCCAGCCGGCCGGCACCCAGCACGGCTTCAATAACGACACCACGCCGCGCTATGACGAAGCCGCCGCCGCCGAGGCCTGGACGCGCACCGTCGCCCTGTTCAACCGCCGCTTGCGCAAGTCGGCGGCCGCGTAGACCGCCCTAGCAGGGTGTTCAAAAACACCCTGCTAGGGCGGCCAAGGAGGGTCGCGTCGACGGAGCCAGCGCGTGGGCGCTTGCTTCGTCGTGCTTATCTATCGGAAGGCCGCCGCTTGAAACAGCGACAGATCAATGGACTCGACCATGGCCCGGTAACCGGCGTCGTTGGGGTGCAGATGATCGCCGCTGTCGTAGGCCGGCAGCATGCGCGACGGCTGGCTCGGATCGCGGATGGCGAGGTCGAAGTCGATCACTGCGTCGAATTCGCCGCCGCTGCGGATCCACCGATTGACGGCTTGGCGCACGGCCTCGCCTTCCGGGGTGAAATAGCCTGGGCGCGTCTGGCTCGCGCCTTCGAACGGCGTCAAGGTGCCGCCGTAGATCTTGAGCCCACCTGATTAGCCCCGACCTTCAGCCATGAAAATTGCTCGCAGCCCGCAAGCGCGGCTCCGGACAAGGCTTGCAGCGCATCATCGCCGTTGCAAGTCGCGGCAGCATCTCGCGCA
>JBOHYD010000380.1:0-4015 GCA_050737635.1 Luteimonas sp.
GGTGTCGACACCGGGCGGAAACGGCTCTGGCGTCATCGCGACCGCGATGCGATGGCCGGCTTCGAGCGCGCGCAACTGCTCCAGCGATTCGATACCTTCGAGCACGCCCGGCGGCATCGCCGCGAACTGTTTGAGAAATCCGGCGCGATAGCCGTAGATGCCGATGTGGCGCAGCCAGTGCCCGCCTTGCGGCAACCGCGTGCGGTCGTCGGCAAACGCATCGCGCGGCCACGGCAGCGGCGCACGGCTGAAGTACAGCGCGTCGCCGCCCGCCGCGCGCACCAGCTTGACGGTGTTGGGATCGAACACTGCATCGGCGTCGTCGATCGTCGCCGCAAGCGTGCTCATCGCCGCCCCGGTATCGAACAGCGTCTGCGCGACCGCGCGGATGCCGGCGGCCGGCGCAAACGGTTCGTCGCCCTGCAGATTGACGATCACCTCGTCGTCGGCCCAGCCGGCGAGCGCCGCGCATTCGGCGAGGCGATCGGTGCCCGACGGGTGCGCAGATGCCGTCATCGCCACGCGCACGCCGCTGCCAGCGAGCGCAGCGGCGATGCGCGCGTCGTCGGCCGCCACCCACACCTCGCGCGCGCCCGCAGTCAGCGCGCGACGCGCGACGTGCAGGATCAGCGGCTCGCCAGCCAGCAAGCGCAACGGCTTGCCCGGCAAACGAGTCGCGTCGTGGCGTGCGGGGATGGCGACGATGAAATCGGGGGTTGGCATGGTTAGAGCCTGTTCAAAGTCTTTTCAAGATAGCCAAAACGACCGGGATGAGACCCATTTTATGGGCACCTCGAATAACGCCCTATTTTCTGGCATGACGATGGCTCAGACTCCCGATGCACTTTTCGCATTCGCGAACCGTTACGCAGGCCACTCCCCTGTGTTGCAGTCTCGATAGCCACATCAGCTTGTGGCTGGCCACCTTCAAGCCGATCACCACCTTCGCCCGCATCAGGCCGATCGTCCACAGGCAGACGCCGCCTTGTTGTGCCAGCCCCGCGAACGCGTGCTCGCCGCGAACATACGATCTTTGGCGATGGGCCGGGCTAGCAGCAGCGAGCATTCAAGCTTTTCGCGGGTGCGTCGCGCGCTCACGGGCGAACAGGCCGATCATCGGCGGCTTGGGCAGATCAGGGCGATAAGCTAGCCGATGCTGGCTGTGGTGGGGAGGTTTTTAGAGGCGTCCTGATCGGCCGTCGCGGCGGCGATTGAACCCGGCTGGAGCGCCAACGTCGCGACGCCGTGGCCGCGTTCGGCGAGGTATTCGAGCCACTTGCCGAGAAATGTGTTCATGCGCATGCGATGGCTGATGACCTCGGACGGCGGCGGATACATGCCGATCACGTCCTGCCAGCGCCGACCGACATAGCAATGCGTCGCTTCGACCTGGCGCGCATCGCGGTACAGGCGCAGGAACGCCGACGGATCAAGCGCGCCGGTCAGCGGGTCCTGCATCGCATAGGTCATCCGCAGCTCGGTGGTGTAGGCGTGCTGCGCAATGATCTCGACGCGCACGTCGAGGCCGTCGTCGATCGACGAGACATGGACGCCTTCGACGAGATCGGCCGGTTCGAACAGCCGCGTCAGGCGGTTGAAGTTTTCGGCGTACAGGCCCATCAACCAGCCGAAACGGCTGATCCGGGGAATGCGCGTGGAGCGTGCGAGGACCTGCGACATGACCCGATCCTACACGCACGACACGCACACCGGCAGCATTGACGGATGCGCAAATCGCGCCTAACTTCAAGACTCTTCGCGTTGCGTTCAGCGGTCTGCGGCAGATGTCGCGCGGCAGCATGCCGCACGCGTTTTTGAAGCCTCTCGCGTCAGAACATCTCGCGATGGATACCCAGCGTCGTCAGCACCTTGCTGGCGATTTCCTCGATCGAGGTGTGCGTGGTGCTGAGCACCGGGATGCGTTCGGCGCGGAACAGCGATTCGGCCGCCGAAACTTCGCTTTTGCAGGTCTCGAGCCGCGCGTAGCGCGAGTTGGGTCGGCGCTCCTGGCGGATCTGCTGCAGGCGCACCGGGTCGATCGTCAGCCCGAACAGCTTGCTGCGATGCGCGCGCAGCCGCGGCGGCAGACGGTCGTGTTGGAGATCCTCGTCGGTCAGCGGGTAATTGGCCGCGCTGACGCCGTAATGCAGCGCCAGATACACGCAGGTCGGCGTCTTGCCGGCGCGTGACACCGCGACTAGGATCAGATCGGCGTTGTCGTAGTTGATCGACATGCCGTCGTCGTGGGTGAGCGCGTAATTCATCGCATTGATGCGGCGGTGGTAGGTGTCGAAATCGGCGATGCCGTGCGCCTTGCCGACGCGCAACTGGCGCAGCTGGCCGAGTTCGGCCTCCAGCGGTTCGATGAACGGCGCGAAGACGTCCAGCATCAATGCCCCACTCTCGCCGATCAGTGCCGCGGTTTCGGGGTCGACGCAGGTATTGATGACGATCGGCCGCACGCCCTGCGCGTCGCCGGTGGCACGGATGCGCTCGGCGATCTCGCGAGCGCGTTCGGGGCTGTCGACGAACGAAATGCGATCGGTGACAAAAACCGTGTCGGTGAACTGGGTCAGCAAGCTGTGGCCAATGGTTTCGGCGGTGATACCGGTACCGTCGGAGACGTAGAAGACCGGGCGCGGCGTACTCATGCGTTGGTGATCCTGAAGGAGGTGACGCGCCGCGGCGGGCCGGGTTGCTAAAATAACAAACGACTGGCGATGCTTGGCCGGTCGGTTGCCCTGCCCCAACTGCACTTGCTGTTCCGCTCGCCGTCTCCTGCCCGCACCAATCCGGAGTGCCCGTTTTGAGCGCCAATATTCTGTGGTTGCACGACCTTCGCCTGACTGACCTGGCCCAGGTTGGCGGCAAAAATTCCTCGCTCGGCGAGATGATCGGCAACCTAGCGCGCCTCGGCGTATCGGTACCGGGTGGTTATGCGACCACCGCCGATGCCTTCGAGGCCTTCATCGCCCACAACGCCCTGCACCAGCGCATCGTCGACCGGCTGGCAACGCTCGACGTCGAGGACGTCACCGCACTGACCGCCGCCGGCACCGAGATCCGCGCACTCGTGATCGATGCGCCGCTGCACCCCGAGCTCGATGCCGACATCCGCAGCGCCTATGCGCAGCTGTGCAGCGACAACGGCAGTGGCGATGTCGCGGTCGCGGTGCGCTCCTCGGCAACCGCCGAAGACCTGCCCGATGCGTCGTTCGCCGGCCAACAGGAAACCTTCCTCAACGTCACCGGCGCCGACGACGTGGTGCGCAAGGTCAAGGAAGTCTTCGCCAGCCTCTACAACGACCGCGCGATCGCCTACCGCGTGCACCACGGCTTCAAGCACGAGGACGTGTTTTTGTCGGCCGGCGTGCAGCTGATGGTGCGCTCGGACGTCGGCACGTCGGGCGTGCTGTTCACGCTCGACACCGAGTCGGGATTCCGCGACGTGGTGTTCATCACCGGCAGCTACGGCCTCGGCGAAAACGTTGTCCAGGGAGCCGTCAACCCCGATGAGTTCTATGTCTACAAGCCAACCCTGCGCAAGGGCAAGCCGGCGATCCTGCGCCGCGCGCTCGGCTCCAAGCAGATCCGCATGGTGTATTCCGACAAGCCCGGTGAGCGCGTGCGCAACGAGGACACCCCGGCCGAACTGCGCAGCAAGTTCTGCCTGTCCGACGACGACGTGCATGAACTCGCGCGTCAAGCGCTGACCATTGAGGAGCACTACCAGCGCCCGATGGACATCGAATGGGCGAAGGACGGTATCAGCGGCAAACTCTTCGTCGTGCAGGCGCGTCCGGAAACCGTCAAGTCGCGCGCCAAGGCCACGCAGATCGAGCGTTTTCACCTGCAACAGCGCGGCGACGTGATCGCCGAAGGCCGCGCGATCGGTCAGAAGATCGGCAGCGGCGTCGCACGGATCGTGCGCTCGCTCGACGACATGAAGCGCGTGCAACCCGGCGACGTGCTGGTTGCGGACATGACCGATCCCGACTGGGAGCCGGTGATGAAG
>JBOHYD010000381.1:0-6553 GCA_050737635.1 Luteimonas sp.
GTCTTGAGCGGGATATCGAACGTGAAGCTAGGATTGAATGCGTCCAGAAATCCGTAGCTCGAGTAAAGAAAATCACCGTATTTGGCATGCATCGCCTCGGTGGCCGGGATCACGATCTCCGGCGCGAACGGCAGCGATGCGATTGCCGCGGTCGGCGCGATGGTGCCGTCGTCGAAAGCGTCGCGCAGGCCCGCGCCGCGGGCACTGTAGTGGCGGAACTCGCGCTGCTCGCCGTTGAACTCCTGCGTGGTGCGCTGCGGACCGTCGCTCGCGGTCAGGCCCCACACGTCCTCGCCATACTCCTTCCACTTCATCGGGTTTTCGATCGCATACGCGCGCTGGGCGAGCGTCGCGCGACGGCTGTTCTCGAAGTAGTCGATGCCGCGCCGGCGCATGTAGGCGTCCTGGATGCCGCGGAAATCGATCCAAACGTGGCTGTACTGGTGGCCGAACAGCGGTGCGAAGCTCAGGTATTCCTGGCCTTCGTACTGGCCCCAGCCACGATCGTAGCTGCTGGTCCACATCTCCCAGGCCTCGGCTTGGATCGGATGCGTCGGCGATGCGAGCGCGAGGATGTACAGCACCATCGCCTCGTTGTAGCCCGCCCAGTCGTGTTCGATGAAGCCCTTTTCCGGATACCAGCCCATGCCGATCAGCGGCGGGTTGTTATTCTGCAGATACGGCCAGTCGACCCGCTTGTACAGGGTATCGGCAACGTCGCGGATCGCCTTCTCGCGCGGGTCGTCGCGGTCGTAGTAACTCTGCGCAAACAGCACCCCCATCATTAACAGGCCGGTGTCCACACTCGACAGTTCCACCCATGGCTGGTAGCGCGTGCCGTTTTGCATGTCGAGGAAATGGTAGTAGTAACCCTTGTAGCCGGCGCGGCCTTGCTTCTGCGGCCCCATCCTGGCATCGCGAAAAAACTCCAGCGTGGTCAACGTGCGATCGACCGCCTGCCGCCGGCTGATCCAGTTGTTCTCGATGCCGATCGGGTACGCGGTCAACGCAAACCCCACCGAGGCGATGCTCGCGAACGGTCGCGACGGAAACCGGTCCGGCGTCAGCCCGTTCACCTCGTTGGTGGTGTCCCAGAAAAACTGGAAGGTGCGCCTCTCGATGTCCTTGAACAGCGGCGACAGCGGCGGCGGCAACGGCGTCGCCTGCACCGGCTCGTCCGGCGGCAGCGGCAGGCTTTCCAGCGCTGCCGCATCGCTGTCTGTGCGCGCGCCCTGATCGCCTCGATCAGCCGGATAGGTGGGCTCATCGATCTTCTTGCATCCGCTGACCGCAAGCGGAAGCAGCAACGTCAGCCGGATCGCAATCGTGCGGAAATTACCCAAATGCATTCGAAAACAGTCCTCGCTTATCGTAGGGAAACCGTCGCCACATCCATCCATCGCACCCGCCGCACGGCGGCCAGTGTGCTGATCGTTACCAGTTCAGGCCAAAGGAGAGTTTCAATCGACGCGTCGGCTCGATGATCTCGTCGCCGGTGCGATTGCCGAAGTCACCGTTCTGGACCATGTTGACCCCACGAAAGTTTCCGAATTGCGTGTAATTGCGCTCGTTGGTGACGTTGAGGACGTCACCGCGCACCCGCAGCTTGATGCCGCCGCCGGTATCCCATTCCTTCTGCAAAGCAATATCCAGCTGCCTGAAATCCTGTTCATCAAAATAGTAGGTGCGCCTGATCGCCGTGTCGCAGCCACCAGGATCAGGATGGCCGTCAAAACAATCCGTGCCTTGATTGCCGGTAGCGCTTTCCAATGTCAGCTTGACCGACGCTGTCAGTCCCCAGAGATCGACGATGCCCGTACCGACAAACCGGTGCCTCGGCACCCCGCCGGATCCAATAAACCTGGCGTCGTCGACGCTGCGGTAGTCGAACACCCCGTCGAAAATATCGCCGCTGCGGTTCTCTTTCGCCGCGCTGTAGGTGTAGGCCAGACTGACGCCCCAGGCCGATTCCCTGGAGTAGGGCTTGTCGAGCGACAACAGCAGCGAACTCAACCTTGTCTCGGTGCCGTTGTCGGCAAGGAAGAACCGCGAATAGCCCGGCAGGTCTCCATCCGGCGCGGTGCCGAAAGTAATGCCCGGCGGGTAGAACGTTCCATCCGCCCGACGGTTGCCGATGGACAATGAAATGCCATCGTGACTCAGCACATGGATCAATGTCGCAGAAGAATTCCAGTCGTTGCCGAACATCGCGAAGGTATTGCGCATGCCCAGGCTGAACTGATCGGAATACGGCGTCTTGAGCTCGTTGTTGAGCAGAAACACGTCGGAACCGAAGTTGGAGCCGGGCACGATCAAGGCGCTGAGCGCCTCCTGGCTGAGCAAGCTGGGATCAAACTCGATGCACGGTGTCCGCCGGCGATCGGGGTCATTGCAGTCGTGGCCGGGGGAATTGAAGTAAAACTGGTAACGCTGAAACGCTAGGCGGTATTGTTCAAACGCCACGAAATCGAACTGGTTGCGATTGTAGGAGCGGCCGGCGCCGCCGAAGATGACGTGGCGCTCGTCGCCGCTGAGGTCGTAGGAAAACCCCAGCCGCGGCTGGTAGGCATCCTTGAACGCGCTGCGGTTGTTGCCAGTGCCGATGTAGTCGTTGATGTCGTAGTTGACGTTGGCATTGCGGATATTGGGGTAGTTTTGCAGCGCGTCGACGAGCGTTGCCGGCGTGACGTGGTCCTCGTAGCTCGGTGTCTGCTCATAGTCCCAACGCACGCCGAGATTGAGCGTCAGCCTGTCGGTCACTTCCCAATCGTCCTGCAGATAGAGTCCGAGCTGCTTGCTGTCGGATTCCACCGAGACCGGAAAGCCGTTGCCTGAAGCCGTGAACCGCACGAAATACGGAATCGTCAGGTCCTGATTGATGTCGTACTGAAACTGCGGCGTGAACGGCGATTGCTCAAAGGCGGTGATGTCGATCTTCTTGTACTTGATGCCTGCCTTGATCGTGTGGCCCTGCAGTCCGAAATAAGTGAAGTCGTTCTGGAACGAGTAGCCCTTCTGTCCCTTGTTCTGGAAATCGCCGCCGCCGCCGAGGTTTAGGACGGTCTCGGTATCGGGGTTGTTTCTCAGCTCGTCGCCACGCACCGGAATCATCAGCTGATAGCCGTTCAGCGCAGGCGATGCCGGGCGGGGCGCAAAGTTCGCGTCTTCGTAGGTAAGGTGCGCGTCATTGAGCCAGTCCTGCGCGCTGTACTGATAACGCAGATCCGCCCTCGTCTCGGTTCCGGATTTCAAGGTGCCGTAGGACGTGGCGTTTGGCCCGTTGCCGACATTGGTCAGCTCGCTCTCCAACCGCCGCTTGTAGGTGAGTTCAACCAACTGCGCATCGCTGGGTGTCCAGTCGATCTTGCCGAAATAGAGATCCTCGCGGAACGGCGCCGTGGTGATTTCACGCGCCGCGCCCTGGAACTGGGCCGGAAGGTCTTCCGCGGCAAAGTCGCGGCCGGGAATGATCGGGCGTGGCGAATTGATGTCCTTGGCCTCATAGGCTACAAAAAAATGCATCCTGTCGCGCAGGATCGGGCCGCCAAACGAGACGCCGTACTGCTCATCTTTGACCTTCGGCTTGTCCGCGCCTTTTTCCTGCCTGACGGTCTTCGACTGCCACTTGTCATTGGTCTGATCCCAGAAAAAGTCGCCATGGAACTTATTTGTGCCCGACTGCGTGACCGCAGTGATGGCGGCGCTGCTCAGCTGGTCGTACTCGGCCTTGTAGTTGGAGGTGAGCACCTTGTATTCGGCGATGCCAAGCTGCGGAAACGGATTGCCGCGGCTCGAATCCTGACCCGTGGCACCGCCCTTGAGGACGTAGTCCTTCTGGCCGACGCCGTCGATGAACACGTTGATCGCGGCGGACTGCTGGGCGCCGCTGCGCAGCGACGTGGATCCGTCATTGGCCTGACTGAACTTGATGCCCGGAACGATGTCCGCAAACGCCAGAAAGTTGCGCGTGCCCTGCGGCAGTGCGCTGATCTGCTTGTTGCTGACATAACTGCCGACTTCGGAGGTCTTGGTCTCGACGACGGAGGTTGCGGTAACGCTGACGGTGTCGAGATTGGTCGCCTCGCCCGTCGTTGCGGTCTCCGCAAGACCGCCAACTTTCAGGTTGAGCGTTGCCACCTGCGCCACCTGCACGGTGATGTTTTGGGTGTTGGTCTGACCTCCGGCGGCGACGTCGACCTTGTAGGTGCCCGGCGGCAAGCCGACTAGCCAATAACTGCCGCTCGACGATGCCTGCACGGTGCGCGTGAGGCCGGTTTCGAGATTGGTCGCGGTGATGGTCGCATCCGTCGCCGGTGCCGAATCCGCCGACACCTGGCCGCGTATGGTCGCGCCGGTGGACTGCGCCAGCAACTGCGGGGCGGTGATCAACAGGCAGCTGGCGAGCGCGCCGCTGAGCAATCGGCGGTCAAGCGACCGTGATGCGGTGCGATTGGTCTGCATGGCGTCTGCCCTCCCTGGGCGATCGGTGTGGAATGCAGCAGGTATGGAATGCGAGTGCTCGTTTGATTGACCTTGCGAGACAAACGATGCGGCCGCTGATGGCCATGCGTCAGGAACCGCCGGCATCGCTGCGCTGCCGAGTGCTGGAATCGCTGGAACCTCGCGCCATCAGTTGGGGAACCAGCTGCGCAATCGTCTGCGCAGCGTCCGCCCGATGGGCGTCGGGTGGAGGGGCGGGATCCGCGATCAACGCGTCGAGTAGCATGCGCAATGCGCGGCCACCGAGACCAGCGATGTCGACACGCATGGTGGTGAGCGAGGGATGCACGTAGCGCGCCAGCGGGATGTCGTCGAAACCGGCGATGGCGATGTCGCGCGGCACCTGCAGCCCGGCCTGGTTGAGCGCAAACAAGCAGCCGAGCGCCATCATGTCGTTGGCGGCGAACACCGCGTCCGGACGCGCCGCCGACGCCAGCAGCACGCTGCCCGCACGATGCCCGGAGGCTTCGTCAAAGTCGCCTGGCAGCACCCACGGCGATGCGTCCGGCAGATCACGCGCGATCGCGTCCTGGTAACCTCGCAGGCGTTCGCGGGCGTCGAAGTTGTCTTCCGGCCCGGCGATGAACGCGATGCGCCGATGTCCGGCGTCGATCAGGTGCCGCATCATCGCGCGCGCACCGCCATGGTTGTCGACGTTGATCGCCGGGCGATCGGACGCGGCGCGATCGCTGTTCATCAGCACCGACGGCATGGTCGGGCCGAGGTTGTCGTCTAGCACACCAGGGTCGTCGGAGCTGCCGACGTACGGCGACATCACCAGCAGACCGTCGACGCGCCCGCGCATCGCACGCAGTGCATTGCCCTGCTCCTGCGGATTGCCGTGGTAGCTGGAAACCAATAGATGGAATCCGCGTTCGCGCGCGACTTGGTCGATGCCGCGCATCAACTCGGAGAAAAATTCGCCGTACAGATCGGGCAGCACCACGCCGATGGTCTGCGTGCGCCGGCTGCTGAGGCTGCGCGCGGCGTGGTGTGGGCTGTAGCGGAGCTGGTTGGCGACCTGCATCACCCGCTTGCGTACGGCGTCGGCGACATTGCCGTGGCCATTGAGCGCGCGCGACACGGTGGCCACCGAGACGTTGGCATCCTTGGCGACGTCTTTGATCGTGACGCTCACTCGCGCTCCGCCAGCGGCTGATTGCGGCGGACTGTAAACGTTTACAGCGAGCGCTGTAAAGCGAATACCGTCGATCGGTCTGCGGCAAGCGAAAATTCACCCCACCCGATGATTCAAGTCGATTTCTGTTGCATTGCAACACCTGTCGCCGCTGGGCCCGCTGATGCGTCGGCATGGATCGACAGCGCGTGGATGTCGGTGGTCATCAGCTCGCCAAGCGCTGCGTAGACCGCCCGGTGGCGGGCCAGCGGCGACAGGCCCGCGAACGCCGCACAGGCAATCGTCACATCAAAATGTCCGCGACCGTCTCGTGCGCCGACATGACCGGCATGGCGGTGGCTGTCGTCGCGCACGTCCAGCACGCTCGGTGCGAAGGCCGCCTGCAGCGCGTCGCGGATCGCAGCAACGCGTGCCTCCCTCGGCAGCGCGCCAACAACGTTCATGGCAGCACCCTGCGGAACGGCCGCACGTCGATGCGCGCGTACACGCCAGCGATGACATACGGATCGGCATCGGCCCAGGCGCTCGCGGCCGCGAGCGAGTCGAACTCGGCAATCACGATGCTGCCGCTGAAACCGGCCGGACCGGGATCCTCGGCGTCGATCGCCGGACACGGCCCGGCAACCAGCAGCCGACCGGCGTCGCGCAGTGCGGTCAGCCGCGCGAGATGCGCGCTGCGCGCCTGCGCGCGCAGGGCGAGGACATCGCTGCCGTCGTGACCTTCGATCGCGTACCACATGCGCGTGTGCTCCGATGATGGCCGATCGGGATGACCGGCGGCGATTGTAGCGACAGACCGATCGCGTCAGTCGCCGCAGCGCCTCCGTCAGCGCGCTGGCGTGCGCCGGGATGACGAGCAAGAACGAACGACAACATCGCTCCCCTGCGGACCCTGCCTTTCGCCGTCATCCCGGC
>JBOHYD010000382.1:0-6657 GCA_050737635.1 Luteimonas sp.
GCCTTCAATGCCGCGCTATATCCGGCTTACGCCTTGCCGGGGGTATTTGCCAATAACGTCTATCCGGCCGCGGTCAACGGTTCGCTATGGAGTTTGCCGGTCGAGTTCCTGATGTATCTGACATTCCCGGTCGTCTATGCGATTAGCCGCATGGACAAGACCAACCGGCTGTTGTGTGCGTTCACGATCGGCCTGTGCGCGCTCAGCTTGTACGCGATCCGAATCTCGCCGATGACCCAGCAGACAGTCGTATACGGCACCGGCGTACCTTCCATCCTCGACACCGGGCCATACTTCTTTTTGGGCGCGTTGTTTTCGATGACCCAACTGCGCAAGGCGCTCGACCCCACGGTTGCCTTATTCGTCGCTGGTGCACTGCTGTTCTTCCAGCCAAACTCCGCTTTCTGGATGGAAATCACGCTCTACGTCGTCGCGCCATACTGCCTGCTGTCATATGCGACAGCCGCCTCGCCGGTGTTGAGCCGAGCGGGTCGTTTCGGCGATCCGTCCTACGGCATCTACCTCTACGGTTTCCCCGCTCAGCAAACGGTATGCCACTTCATGCCCGGCGTCAGTGCGGTCACAAACACGCTGATCGCACTACCCATTGCCGTGATTTTGGCTTACGCATCCTGGCACTTGATCGAGAAGCGCGCACTAGCGATCAAACCGCGGCGACATCGCGCCGTACCCGCCACCATCTCCTTAGTGCCAAGCCAATGAAAAAGTGCATCCTTATTACCGGAGGCGCAGGCTTCATCGGCTCGGCGCTGTCCCATCAGCTGGCAGGCGGCGACCTAGCGATCGTCGCACTGGACAATCTTCACCCGCAGATCCATGCCACCCGTAGCCGTCCCGCCGATTTGCACAAAGATGTCGTGCTCATTGAGGGCGATGTCTGCGCGCGAGACGACTGGGATCGCGTCCTCAATCGCTACGCACCGAAGTTCGTTTTTCACCTCGCCGCAGAAACTGGTACGGGGCAGTCCCTGACCGAATCCACCCGCCACGCCGAAGTCAATGTCGTGGGTACCGCGCAGATGCTCGATGCGCTGACGCGCCACAGCGCCATGCCCGATAAGATCGTGTTGACCAGCAGCCGCGCGGTTTACGGCGAAGGCGCGTGGCGCGCCAGCGATGGCTCGCCGTTCTACCCGCCTCAGCGGGATGCTCGAATGCTCGAACGCCGTCAGTGGGATTTCCCAGGGGCGCAGGCATTGCCCTTTGACGCCGCTTCCACCGAGCCGCGCCCGGTGAGCATCTATGGCGCTACCAAGCTTGCGCAAGAGCACATGCTCATCTCGTGGGCACGCTCGTTCAGCGTGAACTATTGCATCCTGCGCTTGCAGAACGTCTACGGCCCGGGGCAAGCCGCCGACAACCCATACACCGGCATCGTGCCGTTGTTCTCGCGCCTGGCCAATGCGGGTAAGAGCATTCCGCTGTACGAGGACGGGGCGATGCAGCGCGATTTCGTCTATATCGAGGACGTCGCAAAAGCGCTTGCCCTGGCGATGACTTCGCAGACAGCGGCAAATCACACGCTGGATATCGGCACTGGTGAGAGCATCACGATCGGTGAATTAGCCGCGATAGTGTCACGTCACTACGACGCGCCGCCGCCGCACGTATGCGCGTTGTACCGCAATGGCGACGTTCGGCACGCAGCTTGTCGTCCCGACGCCTCGCGCACGATGCTGCAGTGGCAGCCTCGTGTTGCACCTGCCGAAGGCGTGCCCGCATTGTGCGACTGGATTGACTCGCAACTTGGCACGATCGATAGCGACACGGTGGTGACGGCATGAGCACAAACGACATGACCTTGCGCATCCACTCGATCCTCTATCTCAATGAACCAGACCGGATCGCTCAGACGATCGAGCACCTGGATCGAGCCGCTGACCACGCGATCTCCAAGGGTTGCTACTCCTCCGTCAGGCTCACCTATGGTGATTGCTCGCCAAAACCGGTGTTCAACGATGACCAGCTGCAACGCGTGCGTGAGGGGATATACGCGCTGGAGCGGTTTGAGTATCGATTCTTCGACGAAAACCATGGCTCGGCCCTCGGCCACAACACCTTGCTCGAAGGTGCTGAGGGTGAGGACATCCTCATCATCAATCCGGACATCATGCTGGCGCCGACGGCGATCGTCGAATTAGCCCGCTGCCTAGCCGACGCCAAGGTCGGCATGGCCGAGGCCAAACAGCTGCCGGTCGAGCACCCCAAGCAATACGATGCCGTCACTGGCGAGACCTCATGGGCTGCCACGGCATGCACACTTATCCGCGGCAAAGTCGCGTCGGCATTGAACGGATTCGACCACAAGTCGTTTTTCCTGTATTGCGATGATGTGGATTTCTCATGGCGCGTTCGCTTGGCCGGCTACAAGGTGGTTTATGCGCCGTCGGCGTGCGCGTTCCACGACAAGAGGTTGGGCAGCGGAGGGAAATGGATCGCCGGTGCCGCGGAGCGGTTTTACTCGGCCGAGGCCGCGCTGCTTTTAGCCTACAAGTATTCACGACCCGACCTCACCGAGCGCTGGCTCAACGAGTTCGAGGCCAGCGGAGACGAAAACTTCCTGCGGGCCGCGGCGAGTTTCCACACGCGTAAAGAGGCTTCCACGCTGCCGGAGCCGCTCGACCCAGAGCATCGCGTCGCGACCTTCATCGACGGCAACTATGCCCCTCATCGGTTCACGCTCTGACTATGCACCCATACGACAACCACTTTGCACCTGACAACGTGTATGGGCATGCGCTGTCGTTGCTGCGCAAGACCGAGCAGCCTACGGGCGGCGTTCACCTGGATTTCGGTTGCGGCTACGGGCGGATTGCCGAATCGCTCCGCGATGAGCTGCAGTTGCACTACATCGGCCTAGACGTGCTCGCGTCCGGCCTCGATTCGCTCAAGTCCCGTGGCTTCGACACGATGCTCTTCGACTTGGGGGACCCGGCCGCAAGCCTTGCTCTTGTGGAGCAATGGCTACCCCAGGATAAGCCGGTAGCATCGGTGACGTTCCTAGACACGCTCGAGCATCTGGCCGACCCCGGCAAAGCGTTGCAGTTGTTGCGCGCCGTGGCCACCAAGCATGGCTGCCCGCTGGTGCTCTCGGTTCCCAATGCCGCACATCGCGATATCGGCATGAAGCTGGTGGTGGGGCAGTTTGAATATACCGAAAGCGGCCTCCTCGACCACACCCATTATCAGTACTTCACCGAGCGATCGCTCACCGACCGCATGCGTGGATTCGGTTGGCACGAGGTAAGCCGAAATGACGTGCTGCTTGAGCAAAGCGATCAGCACTTCCCGGCGGACCACGCGCTGTTGAGCGGCGGCACGCCGATCAATGGCCTGCTGCATTACCTGCGGCAACAAATTGACCAAACCAGTACGGTCAACCAGTTTGTCCGGATGTATTTGCCGGGGCCCATTGGCAAACCCGCGGCTGTCGAATCCGATCCATCGACCGAACCTTTTTTGACCGTGGTCACGCGCACGCAAGGCGAACGCATCGAGTCACTCCGCGAAACATTGCTCTGCCTGTCGGCCCAAACCTGCCAGGACTTCGATATCTTGGTGGTCGGACACAAACTCTCGCTTGAGCAGCAGCTGAATGTCGAACGCGTCATCGCCGACCTGCACGGGTCAGTGCGCGAACGCGTGCGCTTGGTGAAGGTCGGTCGCGGCGAGCGTGCTTCGCCGCTCAACGCGGGCTTCGAAGACGCGCGTGGGCGCTATGTGGCCATGCTCGACGACGACGATCTCGTCTTCGGCCATTGGGTCGAAACCTTCAAGCACCTGCATCGCAACAATCCCGGCAAACTGCTGCGCGCGGTGGCCGTGTCGCAGGGGTGGGACAAAATAGGCGGCTCGGACGGCTCCTTGGCCACTCGATGCAAAAGTGGCTACAAGGCCGAGTATCCCGAATCGTTCGACCTGTTCGATCATTTGATCGAGAACCGATCGCCGCTGCACTCGCTTGCATTTCCGCGCAGCCTGTATCGCGACCTCGGATTCCGCTTCGACGAGACGCTGACCACGGCCGAGGACTGGGACTTCATCATCCGCACCGCGCCGATCGCCGGGGTCGCCTGCAGCGAGGAGATTACCTGCGTCTACCGCCGTTGGCATAATGGCAGAACGTCCTACAACACCCACGATCAAGAAGAATGGAAGGCAAACTACCACCACTCGTTGAGAAAAATGGACATGACCTCGTCGATCCTGCCGGCGGGCTACACACGGAGGGTGCGCGAGTTGTTGTTCGAAGTGGACCGGTTGCGGCAAGGGGCGACGCAGTATCACGCGCACTATGCCGAATCCGCGCAAGACCAGAGTCAAGCCACCTACATAGAGGCGTTGCGCTGGCGCCTGTACGAACTGATCAACTCGAAGTCTTGGCGTTACACCAATTGGCTCAGGAAACTCAAGAACAAGCTCACCGGCAATCCCGGCCTACCGGAAATGATGATCTGGCGATTCAACACCCGCGACCTGGAATATTTGATCGCCATGATCGAGGGCTCCAAGACATGGAAATACGCCACCCTGCTCAGGGCGCTGAAGACCACATTCAGATAACCAAAGGACACACGATGGCTGGCAATTCCATGGTCAAGACCTTGTTCGACAATGGCCATTTCTATTCGCCGGTCGTCGACCCTAGCCTCATCCGCGATCGTGTGGGTGAGATATGGCGGGATCGTCCGCAGATCCTCGGCATAGATTTCAACCGCGCTGCTCATCTGAAGCTGCTGAGCGCGTTTCCGCGATGGCTGAAGGATTTCAACTACCCGATGGCGGCGGATGACGCCACGGACGCCGAAGGACGGCCAGGCTTCTTCCTCGAAAACGATCAGTTTTCCAATATCGATGCGCGCGCGCTATTTGTGATGTTGCGCGAGTTCAAGCCGCGCAGGGTGATCGAAGTGGGCTCTGGGTTCTCCTCGCTGCTGATGGCCGATGTGAAGCGGCGGTTCTTGCCGTTGTTGTCGCTTCAGTGCATCGAGCCGTACCCGCGCAGTTTTTTGCACGATACCTCGTATGGCTTGGAACTGGTCAAGTCGAAAGTCGAGCACGTGCCGATGGCGTTCTTCGAGTCATTGCGCAAGGGCGATTTCCTCTTCATAGACTCCTCCCACGTCTCCAAGACCGGCAGCGACGTGAACTACCTGCTCTTCGAGGTGATACCGCGCCTGCGCCCAGGCGTGCTGGTGCAAGTCCATGACATCTTCCTGCCGCAGGACTATCCGTTCGAATGGGTAGTGAAGGACAACCGAAGCTGGAACGAGCAGTACCTGCTGCAGGCTTACCTGATGTTCAACCCAAAAACGCGCGTGGTCTTTGGTTCCAGTTACGTCTACCACGCCCTGCCACAAGAAGCCGCCGATGCCATCGGGCCGGGGGTGTCCACGTTCGGCGGCAGCCTGTGGTTCGAGACGCGCTGACTGACGCTGCGGACACGCTATTGCCGGTGCGCTTCAAACCACCACGCGCAGCCAGGGCTGGGCCGCCACCGTTATCCGCCCGATAAGCCGATGGTGTAAAGGATTCGACCCCCGTCCTGCCTCGGAACGTCACATTTGGCGTGAACATGGCCACTTCGCGTCACTTTCACTGGAATCATGACCTGGCTTTCGTGATCGCCATCGCGTGACTGGGCCGTCGGCAATGCGTAATCAGCGCGATTCCAGTGTTGGCACGGGTCATGCGTTAGCCCCTTTGCACGTGCAAAGTCGCACGGCTGCCCACGGACCGGAACGCCGGCCAACGCGGCACGTGAAACTACCCACCACTCCTAAAGGGGATCCACCATGAAACTGCAGAAAGGCTTCACCCTGATTGAACTGATGATCGTCGTTGCGATCATCGCCATCCTCGCTGCGATTGCCATCCCGCAGTACCAGGACTATACAGCGCGTGCACAACTGTCGGAAGCGATCACTCTGCTCGGCGGCCTGAAGACGCCGATCTCAACGCAATATTCGGAAGCCGACGCTATTACTTCCTGTATTCTGCCGGATAGTTCAATAGTTTCTGGAAAATACGTGACCGGCATCGATGCCACTGGTGCTGCAAACGCTTGCTCGCTCGTTGCAACCTTGGGCGCAAATGTTTCCAGAAAGGTTCAGGCCGCCACGGTCACACAGGTATTTGTTCCGTTGACCGGAGTTTGGACGTGCACGACCAGTATCACCGCTACCTTTCCGGAAGTAGTGCCGAGTGCTTGCAAGCCTTAATAGTTGGATGGCTACTTGACGCACTACAAGCTATGACTGTGCAGAAAAACCCCGTCTCTCACGGGGTTTTTCTGCTTCAGGTTCATTAGGGCGTGAGTGATCTGCGAGCCGTGATGATCGTACATTCTCCGTTCATCCGTAAACTTCACGTGTAGTCGACCACGCAGGAATGAATTGTGAATAACTATCAAGGCTCACCCTGATCGAGCTGATACTCGTGGTCGCCATCATCGCGATCCTTGCGGCATGGTGATCCCGCAGCATCAGGACTACGTGTTGCGCACCCGCGCTGCGGCGGCGATGTCCGAGCTTGGAGGTTATCGCTATGCGGCGTCGGATATATAGCGCTGCAGCCCTCGGTCATCGGCTGCTTGTCCAGTAACAACGGCACCCCGCTGGTTGATGCCTTCCAACC